>JAZOCP010000247.1:0-3225 GCA_045596585.1 Eubacteriales bacterium | reverse complement strand
ACTTGTTGCAGGTGCTGTGGCAGCAGCAGCCTGTGGCTTTATAGTAGGTCTTCCAGCACTTCGCTTACGTGGTGACTACTTAGCAATTGTAACACTTGCCTTTGGCGAAATTGTAAAGAATATTTTTGAAAATAGCAAATTCTTCGGTGGACAAACAGGTCTTCGTTCACCACAATTTATAGGAAGAAACAGATTTGTACTTTTTGTTGTTGGCTTTGTTCTTGTTCTTTTGACACTTTTTGTTATTCAAAACGTAGTTAGAAGTAAGCACGGACGTGCAATTACAGCAATTCGTGATAACGAAATTGCTGCAAGGTCAATGGGCATTAATGTAACTAAGTATAAGCTAATGGGCTTTGTCGTTTCTGCTGTTTTTGCAGGCTTGTCAGGTGCTTTATATAGCTTTACTCAGTCTAATATTCAAGCGCAAACCTTTGACTACAACTATTCAATTGAAATACTTGTAATAGTTGTGCTTGGTGGTATGACAATAAACGGTTCAATTATTTCGGCTGTTTTAATTACCTTCCTTAATATATTCCTACAAACAAAATTGGGTGGTAGCTTTGCTATCGCTAAGGACATAATTTATGCAGTTGTTCTTATTATTCTTGTAATTTACAGAAACGCACCAGCACTTAAGGGCTTCCGTGAGAAGTATAACTTCCAAGCACTATGGCGTATTATCTTTAAAAATAAGCATAACCCAGCAAAGGTTAAGGACGATGCTGCAAGATGGGACGTTGTGCCTACAAAGATAGAAATGAACGAGGTTCTTTCAACCGATGTTGTTATTGACAACACAGGTGACAACAGTGCCGATGTTGGAGAAAGAGGAGGTAATAAGTAATGGCTGATTTAAATAAAACCTCCAATCAAACCCACGTAAGACAAGACAGAATAAGCGAGTATGTTCTTGAAACAGAAAACTTAGGTATCACCTTTGGTGGACTTAAGGCTGTTCAAAATGTAAACTTAAAAATTAAGAAAAATCAAATCTATGGTCTTATCGGTCCAAATGGTGCTGGTAAAACCACAGTATTTAACCTTTTAACTGGTGTTTATCAACCAACAACAGGCTCCTTTTACCTAAATGGTAAGGATTTAACTGGCTATAAGCAGGAAACAATAAACCATATGGGCATTGCCCGTACATTCCAAAACATTCGTCTTTTCAACAATATGACGGTTGTAAGAAATGTAATGGTAGGACTTCAAAATCAGCCAGAATATAACTGCACACTTATTGAAAGCATTTTGCGCTTGCCTCGTCACTTTAAGGTGGAGAAGAAAATGCGCGAAAGGGCAAAGGAGCTTCTTCGCATCTTCGACCTTGAGGATGAAAGAAACAACTTTGCGTGTAATTTACCATATGGTAAGCAAAGAAAGCTTGAAATTGCACGTGCACTTGCTACAAATCCAAAGCTACTTTTACTTGATGAGCCAGCAGCGGGTATGAACCCAAATGAAACAGAGGACTTAGTAAACACAATAAAATATATTCGTGACAATTTTGATATGACAATTCTCTTAATTGAGCATGATATGAAGTTTGTGTCTGGGCTTTGTGATGAAATCACAGTATTAAACTTCGGTACAGTTCTTGCCGAGGGTAACACTAAGGATGCGCTTAATAACCCAGAGGTTATTAAGGCATATATCGGAGGTTAATTATGGCACTACTTGAGGTACATGATTTAGAGGTATATTATGGTGTTATTCGTGCGTTAAAGGGCATTAGCTTTGAGGTAAACGAGGGCGAAATTGTAACACTTATAGGCGCAAATGGCGCTGGCAAGACAACCACTATGCAAAGCACAGTTGGCTTAATACCAAAAAGAGGTGGCAAGGTGATTTTTGAAGGCAAGGAGATTACAAAGCTCCCATGCCACAAAATAGTTCATCTTGGTATGACACAGGTTCCTGAGGGAAGACGTATTTTTGGTGAGCTCACAGTATATGAAAATCTTTTGATGGGTGCATACTCTGTAAACAAAAAGGAGCACAGCTTTAAGGAAGATTTAGAGAAGATATTTTTGCGTTTCCCACGTCTTTCTGAGCGTAGAAATCAGATTGCGGGTACTCTTTCCGGTGGTGAACAGCAGATGCTTGCAATGGGTCGTGCTATAATGAGCCATCCAAAGCTTCTTATGCTTGATGAGCCTTCAATGGGGCTTTCACCACTTTTAGTTGACCAAGTATTTGATATTATCAAGGAGATAAACAAGGACGGAACAACAATTTTGTTAGTTGAGCAAAACGCGGGAAAATCCTTGGCTATTTCCGATAGAGCCTATGTTCTTGAAAACGGTGAGATAGTATTAAGTGGCACAGGTAAGGAATTATCTGAAAGCGAAATGGTTAAAAAGGCTTATCTTGGCGGTTAATAAATATAAAAAAGCACCTATTTTGGTGCTTTTTTTATTGCAATGGAGATTTTAGTGTGCTAAAATTAAATTAGCTTTTAAAGAGGGAGGCTTAATATGAAGGACTATGATTTAATAGTTGTTGGCGGAGGTCTTTCTGGTACTTGTGCTGCAATTTCAGCATCAAGACACGGCTTGCGCGTTTTGTTAATCGAAAAAACAGGGTCGCTTGGTGGCACTGCAACAAATGGCTTAGTCACTCCATTTATGCCTACCACAACCAAGATAAATGGCAAAAAAGAGGAGCTTTGTTGTGGCATCTTTGAGGAGATAAAATGTGAGCTTGAAAAAATAAATGAGCTTTACTTAAATAGCTTTTCAAGCGAGGCGTTAAAGCTTATATTAGACCAAATGGTAGAAAAAGCAGGTGTTGATGTTTTATTCCATACCTCATTAATTGGAGCACACGCAAATGACGGAAAAATCACCTCTATAACCATATCTAATATTGAGGGTATAAGTGAGCTTTCAGCACCCTATTATATTGATGCAAGTGCAGATGCACAGCTTATATATCTTTCCGGTATGGACTACACCCTTGGTAGAGAGGGCGATGGGCTTTGTCAGCCAATGACCCTTTCATTTAGAGTGGGGGGAGTGTTGGAAAAAGAGTTTTTTGACGATATAGATAACCTTCAAGAAAAATACAAAAACGCTAAGGTACGTGGCGAAATTTCATGCCCCCGTGAAAATATTTTAGTCTTTAAAACCACCAACCAGGGCATTTTACATTTTAACACCACAAGGGTTATTAAAAAAAGTCCAACAAACGCAAGGGAGCTTTCTCTTGCCGAGATAG
>JAZOCP010000246.1:0-7725 GCA_045596585.1 Eubacteriales bacterium | reverse complement strand
ATGTAGCTGAGGGTCATAAGCTTGCATCAATGCAAATTGACGCTTCTAAGTGCGTTAAGTGCGGTGCTTGCTTACCAAGCTGTAAGAAATTCAATGCTATTTATAAAGGTTAATGGAGGTAATAATGATGGAAAATATGGTAAATGTTAAAATTAACAATAAAGAATATTCAGTTCCTGCTAATTCAACCATTTTAGAGGCTGCAAGATATGCTGGTATTGATATTCCTACACTTTGCTATTTAAAAGATATTAATGAAATCGGTGCTTGCCGTCTTTGCCTTGTTGAGGTTAAGGGCGCAAGAGGCCTTTGCGCAGCGTGTGTATATCCTGTAAACGAGGGTATGGAAGTTCAAACAAACACTCCTGCAATTAGAAAGGCAAGAAAGACAAACCTTGAGCTTGTTCTTTCTGCTCACAAGAAAAAATGCTTAACTTGTGTACGTTCAACAAGCTGTGAGCTTCAAAAGCTCTGCCTTGAGTATGGTGTTGATGAAGACCATTTCCAAGGTAATAACAACGTATATCCAATCGATAGCACAACTCCTTATATTGTAAGAGATAATGAAAAGTGTATCCTTTGCCGTCGTTGTGTAGCTGCTTGTAAGAATATGCAAGCTATCGGTGTTATCGGAGCTAACGACCGTGGCTTTGATACACATATTGCTTCTGCATTTGAGCAAACACTTGATGCAACATCATGTATCGGTTGCGGACAATGTATTGTTGCTTGTCCTGTTGGCGCTCTTTATGAAAAAGACGACACACAAAAGGTTCTTGATGCTATTGCTGACCCAACAAAGCATGTTGCAATTTGTGCAGCTCCATCTATTCGTGCTACACTCGGTGAGTGCTTTGGTTACGAGCCTGGTACAGACGTAGAGGGCAAGATGGTTGCAGCTATGAAGGCTCTTGGCTTTGATGGCGTATATGATATGAACTTAACTGCTGACCTTACAATTATGGAAGAGGCAACAGAGTTCCTTGGTAGATTTAAGGAAGGAAAGAACCTCCCACTTATCACATCATGTTCACCAGGATGGGTTAAGTATTGTGAGCATTACTTCCCAGAATTTACAGACAATATTTCATCCTGCAAGTCACCACAACAAATGTTTGGTGCTATGTATAAGACATACTATGCCGAGAAGGTTGGACTTGATCCAAAGGATATCGTATTTGTATCAGCAATTCCTTGTACAGCAAAGAAGTTTGAGGTTACAAGAGATCATCAAAATGCTGCTGGTGTTCCAGATGTTGATGTTGCTATTACAACACGTGAGCTTGGTAGAATGATTCAACAAGCTGGTATCGACTTCAAGGCTCTTGATGACGAGAAGTTTGATGAGCCATTTGGTATCGGTTCTGGTGCTGGTGTTATCTTTGGTGCAACTGGTGGCGTTATGGAGGCTGCTCTTAGAACAGCTGCTGAGGTTATCGAGGGTAAAGAGCTTCAAAAGGTTGAATTTGAAAATGTTAGAGGAACAGAAGGCATTAAGAAGGCAACATACAAAATTGGCGATGCTACAATTAGAGTAGCAGTAGTAAGCGGAACAGCAAATGCTAAGAAGCTTCTTACAGCTATTAAAAACGGTGAAGAGCAATATGACTTCATCGAGGTTATGGCTTGCCCAGGTGGATGCGTAAACGGTGGTGGACAACCAACTCAACCAGCTGTTGTACGTAACAATGTTGACCTTAAGGCTCTTCGTGCAAGCGTTCTTTACACAGCAGATAAGAACATGGACTTAAGAAAGTCACATGAAAACTCTGCAGTTAAGATGCTTTATGATGAGTACTTTGGTGCTCCTGCTAGCCACAAGGCACACGAAGTTCTACATACAGAGTATGTAAAGCGTGGTCTTTAATTAAATAACAAACCGACCTGAATTTCAGGTCGGTTTTTTTATACGCATAGCACTAAGGCAAAAGCAAAATGTGTGCTTGTGTGCATTTTTTCAAACACTTGTGCACATGTTGACAACATAATGAGAGCATGATATAATATAGTAAAAGAATTATAGGAGGACTTTTATAATGTTGTTTTCATCTTTCATTTCTATTATGGAAAATATATTTGTTAATTACTATGATTATGCTTTTGAAATAATGAAAATTGTGTTTATATTTGCAATACCTGTAATTGCGATAATAATAGGATTGGTTGTTTTAATTAGAATTTTTATATTGCCTAACTTTTTCAGTGGTAGAAAAAAGCAAACGCAAACGGTAATAGCAAAAGTACTTGGTAAAAGAGAAGAGGTTCTTCATAACCCAACTGGATTTTATAGTATGTATTATGTTGTATTTGCTTTTGGGGAAAACGAGAAAATTGAACTAAAAACCAGCAAGTCTGAATACAAAAATCTGAATTATATGGACAAAGTAGAGTTAACACACAAGGGCGAAAAATTAGTAGGCTTAACTATGCTTGAAAAATCAAATATGAAAAGCACAGGAGAAACAAAACACGTTGCAAGTACAATGCGTAGTTCACTTAACGAACTCGCACAAAAGAAAAGGGAACAATGATGGAAGTTGTTTTTAAAATAATAGGTGTATTAGTATGGATAGCAATAATTGCAATTCCTCTTTTAATAGTTGGCTTTTTAATATTTTTCTTAGTGAAAATGGTGTTCTTGCCTAATACAGAAATTGGAAGAAAAAAGAAAGATATTCTTAGTGTTGCCACGGTTCTAAATAAAAGGCAAGAAAGCTGTTCATATCAAGAGGGTGGCATTGTAAATCATTACTATATAACGTTTTTAATAGACGAGAAAGAACAAATTGAGTTTAAGGTTTCAAATAGTGAATACAATAGAGTCAATTTTTACGATAAAGGAAACTTATCTTATACAGGAGATAGATTTAATTATTTTAGTATAACCGAGAAATCAAATGATAAAACAAAGGGGAAGGTTGATTTGTATGGTAGAGGAAAGGCTTCACTTCGTAATGATATGTTAAGAAAAAGATAAAATCGCAAGCATTTGCTTGCGATTTTTTATATTATATAGCCACCATTAACACCAAAAATTTGACCTGTTATAAATGAAGAATCATCACTGCTTAGAAATAAAATTGTGTTAACAATATCACTGGCTTTTCCAATTTTACCGAGGGGAGTGTCTAATTTTAACTCTTCAAGGTCTTCTTTTGAAAGGTTTTTATTCATATCAGTATCAATGACTCCAGGGGCAACGCAGTTAACTCTGATGTTGGATGGAGCAACCTCCTTGGCAAGCGCCTTGGTAAGACCAATGAGCCCAGCTTTTGAAACAGAATAGTGAACCTCACAGGAAGCACCAACTTGACCCCACATAGATGAAACATTGATTATAACACCATTCTTTTTCGTAATCATATAAGGGAGCACAGCTCTCGAGGTGTAAAAAGCACTTGAAAGGTTGGTATTAATCATCCTTTCCCACATTTCATCAGTGATATCAGTAAATAATGCAAATTCGTCTATACCAGCATTGTTAATTAAAATATCGATAGAACCAAATGTGTTAACAACTTCATTTATCGCATTGTTTACGGATAAACTGCTTGAAACATCACAATAAACAGCGAATGCACCAGTTTCTTGAGCTATTTTCTGCGCGTTTTTGTTTGATTTAAAGAAAGTGAAGGCAACATTGTACCCGAGCTTTGCAAACTGTCTTACAGCCTCCTCGCCTATACCACTGCTACCACCTGTTATAAATACAGTTTTGTTCATAATAGCCTCCAAAAGTTACAGTAAGAATATTTTACCATATTTGCGTGAAAAAGTAAATATATTTGTTGACTTTAATTTATCATTATGATAAAATTAAAATAATAAATCATTTTTATCAAGGAGCATATAATGAGATTTTACGAGAATCCTCAAAAAACAAGTGAAAACAGAGAAAAACCAAGGTGTTACTATATTCCAAGGGGGGCGGCACAGGTTGCTTCTTTAAACGGAAAATGGAGATTTGCATTTTTTGAAAATGGAGATATGGCAACTGAGCCAGAGAATTGGGACATAATCACGGTTCCTTCATGTTGGCAAATAAAGGGATATGAATGTCCAAACTACTCTAACATAAATTATCCTTTTGCTTGCGATATGCCTTATGTTCCTAACATTAACCCAATGGGTATGTATGAGAGAGATATTGAGATTTCTTCTAAAAATAAGGATTTCTATCTCGTTCTTGAAGGTGTTGCTACATGTGCAGTTTTATATGTAAATGGTAAATATGTTGGCTTTACACAAGGTAGCCATTTACAGGCTGAATTTAAAATAAGCAAGTACTTAAAGGTAGGAAAAAACACAATTAGAATTTGTGTTTATAAATGGTGTGCTGGCTCATATCTTGAAGACCAAGATATGTTTAGATATAATGGTATCTTCCGTGATGTTTATTTATTGGCACGTCCACAAAATCACATTAAAGATTTTGATATTACTACTGAAAACAATAAAAAAATCATCGTAAAAGCAGATAAAAATGCTATCGTTAAGCTCTTTGACCAAGACTTACTTTTAGAAAAAAAGGTCGGGGAAGTGTGCGAATTTACAGTTAAAAACCCTCGTTTGTGGTCTGCTGAATCACCATATTTATACAAAGTAGTTTTAGAGTACAATGGTGAAATTATTGAGCAACAGATTGGTATTAGACAAATCAAGGTTTCTTCTAAGAAAGAGCTTTTAGTTAATGGCAAGCCAATTACAATGAAGGGTGTAAACCACCACGATTCAATGTATGGTAAAGGCTGGTACATGACTGATGAGGACATGAGAAGGGACGTTGAGCTTATAAAGTCCTTAAACTGTAATACCATTAGAACATCTCACTACCCACCACATCCTAAGTTCCTTGAATATTGCAACGAGCTTGGAATTTATGTTGTTCTTGAGTGTGATATGGAAACACATGGCTTCTTACGCAGACTATCAAATGTTGGATATGGCTATGATATGGAAAAGCTCGCATGGCCTGCAACCAATCCTGACTGGGAAAAAGAGCATGTAAATAGAATTGAGCGTACATATACTCGTGACAAAAACCAAACTTGCGTTATTATGTGGTCACTTGGTAATGAAAGTGGCTATGGACCAAACTTTGGAAAAATGTCAGATTATTTAAAATCTGTTGATAAAGAGCGCCTTGTACACTTTGAGTCAATAACTACAACATGTGGCATTTTTGAGGATGGACTTGAAAAGGTAGATGTAATATCTCAAATGTACCCAGCACTGGGTGATGTTAAAAAGCACATGGAAGAGAAGAAATTCGATAAGCCTTATATGCTTTGTGAATTCTCACATGCTATGGGTAATGGACCTGGTGATGTATGGCAATATATGGATCTTGTTTACAAGTATCCTCAATACATCGGCGGTTGTATTTGGGAATGGGCTGATCATACTGTTATGGTTGATGGCGTTGCCAGATATGGTGGTGACTTTGAAGGCGAGCTTACACATGACGGTAACTTCTGTTGTGATGGTCTTGTTTTTGCTGACAGAAGCTTTAAAGCAGGTACATATGAGGTTAAAAACGCGTATGCTCCTGTTAGATTTAAATATTCAAACAATGAATTGAAGATTACTAACTTGTTTGACTTTACACCATTTGATGAGTACACCATCAAGTACAGAATCAGAGTTGATGATAAATGTGTTGAAGAAAAATCATTGAATTTGCCAATTCAACCAAAGCAAACAATTAGTGTAATTACAAAAAATAACCCTACAAAATGCCGTTATGGTGCAAATATCGACCTTGAGCTCATTTCACCAGAGGGCGAAGTTATGGCAACGCTTTCTCAACCTATTGAGTGCGATTATACACATCCAAGACATAGCAAAGCTACTGCGTTGATTCAAGACGAGCAATTCTATGTTTATGCTAAGGGCGAAAACTTTGAATATCGCTTCAATAAGCAGCTTGGCAACTTTGATAGCATGAAAGTTAACGATATCGAAATGCTGACAGAGCCTGTTAAGCTTTCTGCGGCACGTGCTTTTATCGATAATGATAGAGGTAGAGTTGGTCGCTGGGCTAAGAAAAATGAATGGGAGGGTGAAAACCTTAATTGCACCTTTACCAATGTTAGAAGTGTTACCGTTGAGGGTAATTCAATAGTTGCAGATTGTGCTATTGCTGGAATTTCTCGTTTGCCATTCTTTAACTATCAAACAAAGGTTGAAATTTATGCCGATGGTAGAGTTACATATACTCTAACAGGAAAAGTAAGAGAAAATGCAATGTGGTTGCCAAGACTTGGTTATGAATTTAAGTTTGATAAGGAAAACCAAAACTTTACATATTTTGCAAATGGTCCATTCGAAAACTATTCAGATATGTGTCACCATGTAAGACAAGACTGGTTTGAAAGCAACTGTGACAATGAATACGTTGATTATCCAATGCCACAAGAGCATGGTTTACATATTAATGCAAGAGTATTGAATCTTGAAAACAAGGTGCAATTTACTGCTCAAAAGCCATTTGAGTTTAATGTTTCTAAGTATAGCATTGAGCAACTTTGGGAGGCTATGCATACTGATGAAATTGGTGATTCTTATGCAACACATGTAAGAATTGATTATAGGAACTCAGGTGTTGGCTCTTCATCATGTGGTCCAGACTTAGAACCAGAGCATAAGCTTTTAGAAAAAGATATTGAATTTACTTTTGATTTTAGCTTAGTTAAATAACAAAATGGTCCTCGATTTTTTCGGGGACCATAAATTATATAATTTTGATTGCATAGTAACAAAAAGTGTGGTAAAATTAAATTTGAGGTGATTTGTATGTTTTTTTATATTGATTGGCTTTATATTGTTTTGGTTTTGCCAGCAGTTATTTTTTCAATTATTGCCAGTATTAGAGTAAAGTCGGTTTTTCAAAAATACTCAACAGTAAGGTCTAGATATGGCATAACAGGAGCAAGGGCTGCACGTAGGATGTTAGATGAAAATGGATTAGGACATATAAGAATAGAACGAGTAGCAGGACAACTAACTGACCACTATGATCCAAGAACAAAGGTGGTTAGGCTTTCTGCTTCGACATATGATAGCGCATCGCCTGCTGCAATTGGTGTTGCAACACATGAGGTTGGACACGCAATTCAGCATGCACAAAATTATTTTCCTATTAAGGTAAGACAAAAAATTATTCCAATTACGAATATTGGTTCAAGACTTTCAATGCCACTAATTTTGATTGGAATATTATTATCAAGCTTAGGCGAAGGCTATGCTTTTATTGCGTACGCTGGAGTTATTTTATTCTCACTCTGTGTTTTATTTCAGCTTGTAACATTGCCAGTTGAGTTCAATGCAAGTAGAAGAGCAATTGTGTCCTTACAGACATCTTATATGCTGACAGAAGAAGAGTTGCCAATTGCCAAAAAGGTTTTAAGGGCAGCAGCTATGACTTACGTTGCTGCATTAGCAGTTTCTTTAACCCAGTTTTTGCGTTTATTGGCAATAGTAAAGCGCATTAGTAGAAATAGATAATAATATAACAAAAAAATTTCAAAAAGGTATTGACAAGCAAGATGGCTTGTGATAAAATTGTTACGCCGCATAATGCTGATGGTCTTAAATAGTTAAAAGCTTACCCAGCTTAGCGAGTTCTGGTGAAAGAGAGGTGCTTTTCGTGTTCGCAATTATTTTAACAGGCGGAAAGCAGTACAAAGTAAACGAAGGAGACGTTATCTTCGTTGAAAAGCTTGG
>JAZOCP010000245.1:0-1740 GCA_045596585.1 Eubacteriales bacterium | reverse complement strand
ACACCTGTATTGTACTCTCTTGCAAGTTTGGTATACATACCGAACATGTAACCGATCTCACGTCCGCCTACTCCTACGTCACCTGCAGGAACGTCCTGATCTGGACCTATATTGTGCCACAACTCAAGCATGAATGCCTGGCAGAAACGCATGATCTCAGCGTCAGATTTTCCAACTGGATCGAAATCTGAACCACCTTTACCGCCACCCATAGGAAGAGTAGTAAGAGCGTTTTTGAAAGTCTGCTCAAAGCCCAAGAATTTAAGCATTGAAGGAGTTACTGCTTTATGGAAACGGATACCGCCTTTGTAAGGTCCAATAGCTGCGTTGAACTGTACACGGTAACCCAAGTTTGTCTGTACATTACCTGCATCGTCAACCCAAGTAACACGGAATGTGAAAATTCTGTCTGGCTCTACAATTCTCTCAACGATTTTTGCTTTCTCAAACTCAGGATGCTGGTTGTAAACCTCCTCAATTGACTCAAGCACTTCGTGAACTGCCTGTAGATACTCTGGCTCGTGGCTGTATTTAGCCTGAAGTTTAGCCATTATTTCAGCTGCTTTCATAACTAATGAATTATTTTAAGTTGTTTTGTTTGAAAAAATTAATTTAAGTGTCTTATTATTTTACCTCCCAGGTTGCACCTGAACGCAACAACTGGTCGATTTTTGAAATCTTAGCCTTCTCCTTAACCTCAGCAACCTGCTTGTGGACATTTTCATCATATGTGCTGTCCTCAACATCTCTGATTACACCCAAAGCAACAGGGAAATCAGGATATTTCATATTTGCAAGCATTGTGTGGATAGGAAGTTTCTCATCTGAGTGGGCATCGTGTACAAGAATATCCTTCTCAGTAACACCATTCTCACCAATAGTAACAACCTTCAGCTGCAAGCCGTCAAGCATCAGACCTTTGTCGCGGTTTGCACCGAAAATCATAGGCTCACCATGTCTCAAGGTAATGGTCCTGTCTGCCCTCACTGATCTCTCAGCAAATTCCTGATGTGTACCGTCGTTGAAGATTACACAATTGACAAGCATCTCCATAATTGAAGTTCCCTTATGTTTTGCAGCCTGAACCATTATCTCCTGGTTCAATTTAAGCTCTGAATCCAAGCTTCTTGCAAAGAAGGTACCTCTGGCGCCCAATACAAGTGCACCTGGTGTGAAAGGCTCCTCAATTGAGCCATAAGGTGATGTTTTGGTAATGATACCGCGTTTTGAAGTTGGAGAATACTGTCCTTTGGTAAGACCATAAATCCTGTTGTTGAACAGAATTATGTTAAGGTCTATATTTCTTCTTATGGCATGGATGAAGTGGTTACCGCCAATCGCAAGCGAGTCACCGTCACCTGTAGCCTGCCAAACAGAAAGTTTTGGATTTGCCACCTTCACACCTGTAGAGATTGCAGTTGCCCTACCGTGGATTGAGTGGAATCCGTAAGTGTTCATATAGTATGGAAAACGTGAAGAACATCCGATACCTGAAACGAAAACCAGGTCCTCTTTATTGATGTTGAGCTCCTCACATACCTCAGGCATTGCTTTAAGCACTGATGCCAAAACTGCGTGGTCACCGCAACCCGGACACCATCTTACTTCCTGATCACTTTTAAAATCTTGTGATGTATATTTCATAACGATGTTTCTTTTGAAATTCAATTGATGATTATAGGGCATTGACAGCGTCAACAATCTCTTTTACGATGAATGGCTGTCCTTGGACTTTGTTCA
>JAZOCP010000244.1:0-2212 GCA_045596585.1 Eubacteriales bacterium | reverse complement strand
CAAACCTAAAGGAGTTTTTCGTTCCTAACGATATTACAGCGTTTGTAGAGCATGACGATCTTGGCGTTTTCCAAGATACAAAGCTTGAAAAAATCACCTTCGAGGAAGGCTCACAAATTAAGGTTATTCCATATAGATGCTTTTATTACTGTAATAATCTAAAGGAGCTTGTTTTGCCAAACTCCGTTGAAGAAATACACTATAGGGCAATTCAGCTTACCCTTTGGGACTCAAACGCTAAGCTTGAAAAGCTTGTTTTGGGTGCTAACTTTAAGGGCTTTTATGGTACAACTGGCGATAACTTCTATGTAAGAGGTGCAAAAAACCTAAAGGTATATCTGCCTGCAACCTTTAATGCAGATAATGTTGATGTATCAACGGCGCATCAAACCTTTACCCTTTGCCCAAATGCAACCTTTTATTATTGTGGCACAGAGGAAGCGTGGGATGCTCTTATTGCAAAGATTTCACTTGCTAAAAATGGCGCAACAGGCACTGACTCTGGCGAAAATATCATAACTGCAAAAGCAAACGGCAAGGTTGTATTTAATTATAATCCTTGTGATGCCTTTTATAATGGTGAGCACACAAAGGACCAAGAAAAGTCAAATGCTTGCGTTGAAATATGCGCAAGATGTGGAAATATGACAATTAACCATAGCCAAGACGCAGAGGTAACAACCACTATATCATATACTGACTTTTCAGCAAATGGAGAAAAAATAACAAAATGCTCAAACGAAGGATGCTCACTAAATACAAATCCTACAGTTGAAGCAATGGCTCCACTCTTTACCTGCCTTGGTTACTCCACGCCAGAAAGTGGAAATGGTGGCATTTCAATTGGCTATCGCGTAAATGGTGAGGCTATCTTAGCATATGAGACAATTACAGGAGAGACAGTTTCCTATGGCCTATTTGCAACAACTAAGCAAGGACTTGGAGAGGACGATATCATAGGCGAAAATGGAGAGGCTGGCAATGGCACTTTAATTGCTGATATCGGCAATGAAGATTTTACATTTATCTTTATTAAGATGTTTGGCTTTGATACAGACGAGCAAAAGAAGGCAGAGTTTGCTATCGGTGCTTATGTAGGCACTACAAAGGAAGGTGTCACAACCTATTCCTACCTACAAGCAAGCAAGCCTAACGAGGGCGAAAAGTACGCATTTATTAAGTATAACGACTTTATAACAACTCAAGCATAAAAACAATAAAAACAGCCACAGGGTCAGCCCTGTGGCGTTTTTATCAGAAAACTTAAAATGGATTTTGTATATTTTGTTATAAAAGCACGTCTTTGTTTGTGCCGTAAAAAATATCATCGTGTCCTGATAGCCTTTTGCAAATCTCTTCAAATTTTTCCCAGCTGATAAATTCAGCATCCATTTCATAAGAGTGTCCCCAAATGTAGAGTAGGGCAGGCTCACTGCTATCAAGAGATAAAAAGTTATCAACTATTTCCTCAAGCCTTGAATCAATGTAGTAAATGCTTGGATTAAACCTATATAGATTTTCTTGCTTGGCGAAATTATAAGTCGAGGTTATAGTTCTTGCAAGCTTGACACCAGTATTGCTTTTAATAATTTCAGCTACACGGTCGTTATTATTTTCACCACCGCACGGGTACGCCATTGACACAACCTCATAGCCACATAGCTTTGTTAAATTTAGTCTGTCGGTTTCAACTTGCCTTATGATTTCATCTTCGGAAAGCTCCGGCAAAAAAGGGTGTGTTAGGGTATGCACCGCAACCTCATGTCCTTTGTATATTTCCTTTACCGCCTCAGGCTTTATTTTGTCGTGACGAACAGTTCTTCCATTCCTAAAAAGTGTGCCGTCAAGTCCAAGAAACTCCGAGTTTAAATTAAACGTGCATTTTAGTCCATATTTGTTTAAAATTTCAATCAGTCGTATGTCTTGCGTTACACCGTCATCAAAGCTGAAGGTAAGCGCCTTTTTCTTTCCGTCCCACATAAAGAAAGCTCCTTGAATTTATTCTAAAATGATTATAACATATCTAATGTATCTTTTCAAGCGCAATAAATTTTAAAATATATTGACATTTCTTATTATAATATGCTATATTTAAATTAACAAGTTATAAGGAGAGAAACATATGAAAAGGAAAATTATTTTAATTGCTTTGATGATAATGGTATTTCTAAGCGTTTTTGCTATCTCTGCTTTTGCTGAAGATATTGTTGTA
>JAZOCP010000243.1:0-4366 GCA_045596585.1 Eubacteriales bacterium | reverse complement strand
CAATTGCACTTGCCACAGGTAGCTCACAATCAGTTAGTGACGAGGTCTTAGAGGCGCGTAGAGTATTTAAAGAGCTTTATGAAAGCTTTAAGATAGAAATTGAGCCAGAGGCAAATAAGGTAAGAGAAGTTGGTGGCCTTTTCATTATAGGTACAGAAAGACACGAATCTCGTCGTATAGATAACCAGCTAAGAGGTCGTTCTGGACGTCAGGGTGACCCAGGTGAATCACGCTTCTTTATCTCCCTTGAGGATGATTTAATGCGTCTTTTCGGTAGTGAAAGAATTATCGGACTTGTATCAAGACTTGGTCTTGACGAGGACACCCCAATAGATGCAAGAATCCTTTCAGGACAAATAGAAAATGCACAAAAGCGCTTAGAGGATCGCAACTTTTCACGCAGAAAGGCTGTCCTTTCTTATGATGATGTAATGAATCAGCAAAGAAATGTTATTTATTCACAACGTGCTGAGGTTTTAGATGGAATTGACCTTAAAAACAAAATTGAGGGAATGATTAGATCTACAATTGATGACGCAGTTGAGGCACATACAACGTATGACCGCGCAAGCTGGGAGTTGGAGGCACTTAAGGCTAAATATATGGGACTTTTAACAAGTGCCGATGACTTTACCTCACCTAATATTTCAAAGGATGAAATCAAGGGCATTTTAACCGACCGTGCAATTGCTATATGGCAAGGCAAGGAGGAGCTTTTTGGCGAGGAAACAATGCGCGAAATCGAACGCGTAATATTACTACGCAATGTTGACGAAAAGTGGATGGACCACTTAGAGGCTATGGACGATTTGCGCGACAGCATAGGACTTCAAGCATATGCACAGAGAAACCCTCTTAATGAGTATAAAATCGCTGGTGCTGACTTGTTTGATGAAATGATAATTTCCGTACGCGATGATACTGTAAGAGGTATTTTATCGGTTGTTCCAAAGGAAAAGCCAATTGAAAGAGTACAGGTTGTAAAGCCAACTGATGAAGGCTTTATGAATTTAGGACAAAGAAAGGTTTCAAGACCTGTGACTAAAGAGCCTGTAAGAAATGAAAATAAGGTTGGTAGAAACGACCCATGCCCATGTGGTAGTGGTAAAAAGTATAAAAAATGCTGTGGTGCTAACATAGGTGACGAGGGCTCGGGCGACTAAGCCAAAATTTAGATAGAATTAAAGTAAGGGGGTAAATTTCCCTTACATGGAGAATAAGATGGGCTTTGGACTATTGTTTTTAGGCTATATAATCGTTTTTTGCGGTGCTTTTGCACCGCAAATTGCTATGTTTACATATATTCTTGGCTCGGGTGTAGTTTTGTTTTCACTACGCAAGCTGATATTTGAAAATAAACTATTTATCGCTTGTGCTGGCTTTGCCTTCTCACTTGAGCTTTTTAGTATTATTTCCGTGGCAATACAGCTATTTGTGGGTAGTGGTACACTCAGCGCAGTATTTACTTATATTACCGAGGTGTGCGCATATTCATTCAATATACTTTTGATGCTTGCAATTTGCATTTTGGCAAAAAGCGTTTCCTTGCCACACCTTGTATTTATGACAACAACTAATACCTCATTTATTTCACTTGGTCTTATTTTGTTTATTCTTAAGGAAACTATCAAAAATGAGAGCATTTTAAGTGGTGTAACAATTATTTATTACATTACTAAAATTGTTTATACATTATTTGCGCTTGTTATCATATTTAACTCTTATATGCGTATTTGCTATGAGGGGGACGAAAAAATGCAAAAGGAATCAACAGGCAACCCCTTATTTGATAAGCTCAATGCACTAACAAACAAGGCTTTTTCAAGAAGAAATAAGGGAGGTAAAAAATGAAAAGAGTATTACTCATAATAGCAATAATTATTTTTGCTAACCCTCTTATATCAAATGTAGATATAGCGCCTGACTTTATCGGCTATTTACTTATTATGATAGCATTTTTTAAATCTACATATCATGATCAAAGGGCAATGACCGTATATCGCCATGCAAGAAATATGCTTTTTGTGTCAACTGGTAGGCTAATTAGTGTTTATTTCTCAACAATTATAGTTGATGATACAATTTCACTTGTATTTTCATTTACATTCTTCGTCCTTGAGCTAATTTTTGGAATTCCATTCTTAATAAAATTAGTTGATTATTCCTCTGATATAGCAATGAGAGAGGACAATAAAAAAGCAATGAATTCAGCAGGTGCTACAAAAATTGTATTAATTATATTGCTTATTGTGCGCTTGCTACTTTCAACCTTGCCGGACTTTGTTTTACTTACCATGCGTGACCCAATTTCATTATATCAAGATGACTATTCACGCTTCCGTCCTGTATTAATACTATTTGCGCTTGTTCTTTCATTACCAGTAATGGTTACTTGGCTTATTATAGGTATTAGGTTTTTTGTAAGAGTATTTACAAAAGAGGAAAGTGAAAGCTCAAATAAAATATTTGAGGAAAATGTAAAATTTAAGTCGCTACAGTTTAATATAAGAGCAAACTATATTGCTTATCTTATGCTTGGTATTTTGTCTCTTTCTATTTTCGAGATAGAAATTGACCATAAAACATTGCTTATAAACTCGGTTTTACCAATAGCTTTAATACTGATTTCAGTATTTCTAATGGTAAAGAAATACATAAAGCCAAATGTGTTTTTATATGCACTTTTGCCTACAACAGCTATTCAATTAATACTAAATGTATATACTCACAAAAGAATTAACGCATATTTTAGTGAATATACATTATTAGATGTAATGCACTCATCAAGGGCGGACACCCTTTACTATCAAATTCCACCATTAATGTTCATTACATCAATATTCTTTATGGGTTGTACCTCGCTTATGCTTTTGTTAATAATAAAAAATGCAAAAGATGCACTATATTCTGAGCTTCCTGTTGTGCTTCCAAACGCAGATATGGAATTTACAATGAAGGAATATAAAAAGAGAGTAGTGCCACTTGGTATTGTGACAACAGTGGTAGGCGCATTTAATGCACTTCTTTCACCAGTTGCATTTACACTAATGCCAAGAATTGAAGAGTTTTACGCCTTCAACTTCTTAGGGGCACAGCTTTCGTTCCCAATTTTCTCATTTGTAATAGGCATTTTCTATCTTGCGCGTGCATCATTTGTTGTGCTTTTTATTGTTACTATAATAGTAGTGAATCAAAGCTCATACAAAAAGCTACAGGATGCAATAACGCTAAAATAAAAAAAGACCGTTAAAACGGTCTTTTTTTCTTTATTCGGTTTCCTCAAGGCTTGAAATTATTTTCTTTATTTCGTCTAAAGAAACGCTGTCGTGACAGGAAAGACTAAAAGAATAGTCATCCTGTACCCACATTACAAAATTTGTATTATATTTATGCCAATAATACACTGTTGTTTCATTTAACAAAAACATTTGGTAATCTGAGCCTTCATTGTCAAGTTTTATGTCACCACTATGTAAGGTTTTTTGATAAATTGTAATAGTATGCTCTCCGTTGCTCCAAACAGTTTCTGCAGAGCTTGGAAAAGTTTCGGTTTTATCCTTTTCATAGCCGTTAGGCATATAATTTGGTAGTAGAACCTTATCTAAAGAATATTCACTTTCCGAATTATTTACTGATATTGTTATAAAGCTCTCATAAACATCAACAATAAATTCTTTTATCGTTTCACTTGCAGAAATACATGCAACAAGTAGAGACGTAATAATTGCCGCTACTAAAATAAAGGCTATTTTTCTTGGAGTAGTTTTTGTTGCTCTGTAATAAAATGTTTTTCTCCTTTTATTTATAGAATGAATCTTTTCTTCGAATTCTTTAGAAAAAACAACACTTTCATCAGGTAAAGCCTTATACGCACCTACCTCGTTTCGTCCTGCAATATATAGAGCTTTCTTTAGTGTATCAAGTTCAATTTTTGTCATTATTATACTCCTCAAATTTTTCTTGAATTAATTTTCGGCTTTTATAAAATCTGGTTTTAACAGTAGAAAGGGGAAGACTCAAAATAATAGAAATTTCTTTCAGAGAAAAGTTATGTAAAAAATAAAGCGTTAATATATCTCGGCATTGAGGTTTCATAGCTTGTACGTAGTAAAATATCATTTTAATTAGCTCATTTTGAAAAAACTGCTCACTAATTTGCTCATTGTTGAAGTTATTATTAATAACATTATCGAAAGGAACTGTTTGAGAGGCTATACGTCTCTCTTTTTTCATAATAGTATAAGCAGAATTTTTTGAAGCTTTACATAAATAAATTTCCAAGCAATCTTCGTCAAATTTTTTAATTTTATCAATATTTTTTGCAACATTTATAAATACGTTTTGTACTGCTTCTTCTGCTAAGTGG
>JAZOCP010000242.1:0-3948 GCA_045596585.1 Eubacteriales bacterium | reverse complement strand
GAGAAAAGATTGTTTTCCTTAACAGGTGGATAAATAATAAACTCCTCGGATTCAGAGTTATAACCAGTAATAATCTCTGTGGTTTGATGGCTACCGCCATCTAAATCATATGTAATTTCAAACTCAGCAAAATCCCATTTTGCAACAAGCTGAGCATCAGTCTTTCCTACCCATATGCCTTCCTTTGGAACCTTTTGGTCACCATAATACCAACCAAGGAATTGATAGCCCGTCCTTTGAGGAGTGGGCAAAGCATAAAACTCATCAACAGTAACTTCAATCTCGGTTGTGTACATTTGACCACCATTTACATCAAATGTAACAGTATATTTGTCCTTGCCACATGCACATAAGCATACGACAATTGCAAGCATAGTGAAAAGAATTAAAAAGGCTTTCTTCATATATCTCTTTAACTCCTTAATTTAATAACACAATAATTATACATAATTATGTATATTTTGTCAAGTTAGATAATAAAAAGGGGCGAAAAATTTCGCCCTTTCTTATAAATATTGTCTTAATTCTTGTCTTAATTCCTGCTCACTTGATATTAAGCTATTAGCTATGTCCTTTGAATCATTGCTTGCGCCCTCGTATTTATTTAAATACTTGTAAATTGACTTAATACCCATATTACATCCATCTGTCATAACACCAGCTATTTGACGATCCTTTGAGTCCATTGTCATCATAATCTGTGCCTTAACCTTTAAATCTGCCATCATTTTAGCCATTTTATGTGGCGGATTTCTGCTTTCCTCATACATTGAAAGCGCACGATGGGTCTTTTCGCCAAGCTTTGCATGCTGCTCCTTGCACGCGATTAAAGCGCTTTTCATATCTGGATTTTTTACATATGGTAAAACATTGTTTATTGAGGACATACCCATTGTAATGCCCGAATTACACTCTTTTAATAAGCTTATTGTATCTTCTCTCATAATATCTCCTTTATTTTGGCTTATAGCCTTTTGTGATATTATTTGCAGATAAAAATTTTTTATTCAAAAAATAAAAGCACCCAAAAAATGGGTGCTTTTTTAATTAATATAATGTTTTTTGGTATGTGCCATTTGCGTGAAGCTTTATAAATTCCTCTTTTACAGAGTATTTGTCCTCACCATATGTAACACCAAACCATCTATCATTAGTTTCAAGAACCTTTACAGATGCCTTGCCACTTGTAACAAGCTCACCAATAACACCAGGAAGTAAATACTCTCCCTTTAACTTATTAAGGTTAGGGTCAGAAAGAAATTCAACAAATCCGCCCTCTAAAACATCGATAAAGTCAGGTGTTAATCCCCACATATTCATTGAAACATATGTATTTGGGTCAATTTCTGTAACAGTGCCATCATCATTTGCAATGCCCGCACCCTTTGCAGTTTTAACAAGGTTGCCTGTTTCTACACAGCTTGTTAGGTATTTCTCGCTATTAACTGAGCAAACACCACGGGTAACGCCACCATTTTCACTAAGTGTATTTTTAATAATGAAGCCTGCCATACAGAAGTTGTATTGTTTAATTACAGGTTGGTCGTTAACTAAGAACTCATGAATAGCCTTGAAGCCCTCTTTTCCATAATAGTCATCTGCATTGATAACCATAAATGGCTCATTTACAATACCCTTACAAGCAAGAATTGCTTGACCTGTTCCCCAAGGCTTTGTTCTTCCCTCTGGGTTTGTAAAGCCTGCTGGTAGGTCATCAATATTTTGATAAGCATATGCTACCTCGCAAATGCCAGAGATTTTATCGCCAACTACCTCCTTGAAGTAGTCCTCCATCTCTTTTCTAATAATAAATACTACTTTGTTAAAGCCAGCCTCAAGTGCGTCATGTATGGAATACTCCATTATAACCTCACCATTTGGTCCAAGTGGCTCAAGCTGCTTAATACCGCCACCAAAGCGTGAGCCTATGCCGGCAGCCATAATAACTAATGCTGTTTTTTTCATTTTATTGTCCTCGCTAATTATTTGTACATAGGTCCATATGCTTGACAAGCACGATAGTCTTGTCCCTCTTTATCCATACCAAACGCATTCCATGCTGCTGGACGGAAAATCTTTTCCTCTGGTACGTTGTGCATACATACAGGAATTCTTAAAATTGAGCAAAGTGTGATAAGGTCAGCGCCGATATGACCGTAGCTGATAGCACCGTGGTTAGCACCCCAGTTGTTCATAACATCATATGCTGTCTTAATTGGGCAAAATTTTTTAGCATCGCAACGTGGAGCAAACCAAGTACATGGCCATGTATAGTCGGTTCTTGCCCATAATGTATCAGAAACCTTTTCAGGAAGTGCAACTGTGTAGCCCTCAGCAATTTGAAGAACAGGACCAAGACCCTTAACCAAGTTAAGTCTAATCATAGTTGCTGGCATTTCAGCCTTTGTTTCAAATCTTGAAGAATATCCACCACCACGGAAGTAGCCAAGGTCAGCCATGTTCCATGTTGTGTTTGCCATAACTGCATCGCAGTCAGCCTCTGTCATATTATACCATTCTTTCATAACTCCATTGCCATTTTCGTCCTTTGATGCACCATTTGCATCAAGACAACAAGCACCTGAGTTAATTAAGTGAATAAAGCCATTTGACTCCTTTGCCTTACCTTCAATGTCGTAACCTGTTGCTCTCTTAACAGCCTCTCCGCTCCAATATGTTCTAACATCGGCAAACATTTGCGCTCTGTTTGTAAGCAATTTCATAAATAGCATACCAAGACCGTTTAACACGTCATTTTCAGTAGCTAAGATATATGGCTCTCTTGCACCATTCCAGTCAAATGAGGTGTTGAGCATTGCCTCTGGGAAGTCACAGTTTGGATAGAAGTCTGTCCATTGTCTTTGTCCTTGGAAGCCTGCTGCAATTGCATTATGACCAACCATTTCCTCCTCACAGCCCTTTGGAAGATTTGGATTACCATTCATTAAGTCTTTAATAATGCAAGCCATTTTAACAACAAACTCAAATTGCTCTTCCTTTTCCTTGTCGGAAATTTGAAGTTCCTTTGGATTCTTGTCAAAGCCCATTACACATTTTTCCTTAGCCCACTTAAGAGCCTTCTTATATTCAGCCTCGTCATAAATGCCCTCTGACATTCTTCTGATAACCTCAACCTCGTCAACTGACTCAACTCTCATGCCGAGATATTCTTCAATAAATGCAGTATCAATAATTGAACCGCCAATGCCCATGCAAATTGAACCAATTTGGAGATATGACTTGCCTCTCATAGTAGCAGCTGCTACTGCTGCACGACCAAAACGAAGTAGTTTTTCAGCCACGTCTTCAGGGATTTTGTCGCTTTCGTCCATGTTTTGAACGTCATGACCATAAATACCAAATGCAGGAAGACCCTTTTGTGCATGAGATGCTAAAACTGCAGCAAGATATACAGCGCCAGGTCTTTCAGTACCATTAAAGCCCCAAACACCCTTAATTGTATTTTTGTCCATATCCATTGTTTCAGAGCCGTAGCACCAGCAAGGTGTTACAGTCAATGTGATATCAACACCAGCCTTCTTAAACTTATCTGCACAAGCAGCTGCCTCAGCAACTCTACCAATAGTAGTATCAGCAATAACAACCTTTACAGGCTCACCATTTGAATATTTGAGGTTTTCCTCAAATAGCTTTGCTGCTGCCTTTGCCATATTCATTGTTTGGTCCTCAAGCGATTCTCTAACCTTGAGTACACCACGACGACCGTCGATTGTAGGACGGATACCAATTACAGGATAATCGCCAATCAATCTGTTTTCTGCCATAATATTTGATCCCTTTCAAAATATATTTTAACAATTACATTATAATGGTTTACTTTATTAAAATCAAGGCTAAATGCAAATTTTTTTAGTTTTCAAAGTATTTTATTGCAAAATCTATATCGGAAGGTCCGTGTGGGTGGTGGTCAACCCCCACTTTTTTGTC
>JAZOCP010000241.1:0-5957 GCA_045596585.1 Eubacteriales bacterium | reverse complement strand
TAAAAGAAGGATTAGACAGAAGATATCTTTCATCCATTATTATGTTAAAAGAATCAGAAAAAGACACATTTGAAGTAAGCAAGTTGAAAAAGCTTGTATTTGAACGTTTAAATTCTGGTGGACTGAAATTATTCCCTCAAGAATCCAGAAATGCAATTTTTAGTGGTCCTTTCAATGATGCTTGCAAAGATTTAGCTGAAAATGAATGTTTCAGAAAAGCTTGGGGTATATTTAAAACTCCTAAAAGACAAATATCTATGTTTGATGAAGATGAGGAAGAACCACAAAAGAAGTCTTTGCACATGAAAGATGTTGAGTTAGTGCTTAGATTTTTCGCATTCAGGCAATTAAAGGATTTTGATTGTCAATTGAATGCCTTTTTAGATAGATACTTAGATAATGCAAACAAATATAATAGTGAATTGATAGATGCTTTGTCCATACTTTTTACAGAAACAATAGAATTTGCTTATAATCTTTTTAATGAAGAACCATTTAGGCTATATCAAATGGATAAAAACAACAAGGTTTCAAAATCTAAAAAAGCAGTCAGAACCATTTATGACCCACTTATGCAGGTTCTGAGTCAATATTTAGACAAAAAAGAGTTTTTATTAAAAAACAAAGAGCAAGTGCAAGCCAAATATGCTGAATTGCTACTTTCATCTTCTGACTCCTTCTCTGGAAAATTACAGCATAAAGCTACTATCGAAAACAGAATAAAATTATTCAACGATATGCTTATCTCTATTATTGAGGCAAAATGATGTTGAATGAATTAGAAAACTTAAAGAAGGAACTTCTGTCTTCTATCAAAAAAGTGGAGCATTATATTGAGGCTATTGATAATGTTAAAGAATTCAATGTTGATTATATGAAACATTCTAAACATTTTAGACGAACAAAAGACCTTGTTAAAAGACACCAAGACTTATTCTCTGAAACAAGAACTGTTCAATATAATGCTATCATTATCAGTTTATATGGTTGCTACGAGTTGATTATTAAAAAGGCTACTAAAATTTACATTAGGTTTTTATTAGATAATAATATTGTGTCCGTTTCAGAAAAACTCAAAAAAGATAATTTGAATTCTGTTGTTCGTATGATAGAACGAGCAGACAATGATAAAAAATGTGAGTATATTAAGAGCTTAGATTTATTGTATAATCAAAATGACATGTCTGGATATAATTATGATTTGGCATTAGTATCATATCAAAATTTCAAAGTGTCCGTTGTTTACAATATGTCAAACCAAATTTTTGGGATTAATTTTCAACAAATATTAAAGCAACACCCCAAATTTGTTGAATACATTATGCAAGAACAAAAGTTTCCCGATATTCCTGCCACCGAAAAGTTTATCAACTCAAAAGCAAATTTATTTACTGAAATTGACAATTTAGTAGAAAGCCGAAACAGAATAGCACACGAGGGATATGAAGCAAATATGTGGAGTAATGACTACATAAAAACAAGCATAATTCCTAAACTCACCCTTTTCGTTTCCTTATATTTGCAAATGCTACAAGTGGAAATGTTAAAGCATTACAAATTGCAAAACAAACTAAATCAGATATTTTTGATACATCCTGTGATAAAACATAATATAATATGCTTTAATACAAACCAATTAAAAATAACAAAAGATAGTTATATTTTGATTGAAAAAAATAACAACAGTTACGTTGGTAAGATTTTAAATATTGAGTATAATAACACACGTATCGAAAAGGCCGATGAAAATCAGAACATAGGGTGCGAAATAAATTTAAAAGTTAAAGACAGCGATGTATTCTTTATATATCCATAATGTCATTTTGTTCTTTGTGTTTGTAGAGTCGTTATTAATTTCGGTTCAAATTACAAACAAAATGCTCAGCCAAAACAAGAGGACACCAAATCGGTGTCCTTTTTGTTTTGTTTTGGTGGGATGGATGTTACCTCGCGCCATCCTCCTTGCTTGCAAGGATATGGTTCGTAAGCAAGTCCAAAGCCATCGGGGTGCTCGCACACCAGGGGCTGGACGCAGATCATTTTTCGCAAGAAAAATGTAGCCATCCTTTGCAAATCGGTGTCCTTTTTGTTACTTTAAACCTTTTCCAAGACTAATTGTCGCACCCTCCCCTTCCCTATTTAAAAACTTTTTAAAGGATACCTTTAAATCATATTGACATTAGTATTTTAATAGTGATAAAATAGTAGTAATAATAAAATTTTAATTTGGAGAGTTTATTATGGCAAAAAAAGATAGTATGAGCATTATGAACGAATATAAAAATGCTCCTCAAAAGGAAAAAATCGAATCAGAAAGAAAGCTCAAGGTTGGAATTATCGGTACTGGTTGGATTGCTGATGCGCACATAAACAAGTACAAGGAAATGGACGATGTTGAGGTTGTCGCACTTGCTGACCTTGTGCCTGGCAAGGCCGAAAGGTTTGCTGAAAAGTGGGAAATTACAGGTGCAAGATGCTACCCTTCTCACAAGGACTTGCTTGATAATGAGGCTGACCTTGATGCAGTTTCAATTTGTACATATAACAGAACACACGCAGAGTGCACAATTTATGCTTTAAAGAAGGGTGTAAACGTTCTTTGCGAAAAGCCTATGTCAGTTACCCTTGATGAGGCAGTTGAAATGCGCCGTGCTGAAAAGGAAAGCGGAAAAATTCTTTCTATTGGATTCCAACCAAGAATGGACCCAAATATGAAGAAGATTAAGGAAATTGTAGAGTCTGGCGTCCTTGGTGATATTTACTACATTCAAACAGGTGGTGGACGTAGAAGAGGTATTCCAACACCATTTGGCACAACATTTATCGAGGACAAAACAGCGGGAATTGGCGCAATGGGCGATATTGGCTGTTACTCTCTTGATATTGTTCTTAATGCAATTGGCTATCCAAAGCCACTTACTGTAAGCGGTTATAAATCCGATTTCTTTGGAAAGGACCCAAAAAACTACCCTTGGAATCCAGAATATGCAGAGAAATTTGGAGTTGAGGATTTTGCCGCAGGCTTTATTCGTCTTGAGGGTGGAATTATTCTTGACTTCCGTATTGCGTGGGCTATGAACCTTGACACCCCAGGTGACACTATTATTATGGGTAAAAAGGGCTCACTTAGAATTCCTTCTACTGAGTGTTGGAACGGCTCTGTTGGTGGACCTATGAAGGTTTATAGTGAAATGGCAGGCTCACAGGTATGCACAGAAATTCCTATTATTAAGTCCCCTGACCTTTTCTACGACAAAATACGCTCCTTCCTTGATGCTATAATCACAGGTGGTAAGGCTCCTGTTCCAAGCGAGCAAATTGTTATAAACCAAGCTATTATAGATGGTATTATTAAGTCTGCAAATCTTGGCAAGGAAATTGAGGTTAATATTCCCGAGATTTAATTAAAAAAGGCACCCTGTGGTGCCTTTTTTCTTATTTTAGTACAATTTCATTTACGATATTGCAGATTTTTGTACAGATATTAAGGTCTAATTCCTTAAACTTTTGTGGCTCTACCTTCTTGTTTGTTAGTGTTGCGAGCCACGTCATGGCAACTGCGTATCTACCATAGGTGTGGGACATATGAAAGCCATCTAAGCATAGCGACTCTCCCCCGTTTTTATAGTCAAACTCCTTTAGGCGAGTACGTAATGCTTGTATTACGTCACCCGCTAAAATAGGGGTAAGGCCTGTTTCCTTGCATACCATTTCTGATACCTTACAAATTGAGTTATACATCTTTTTCTGGTCGCAGTCATATATTGGGAAATCACTATGGGTTGAATCTATTTCGTACGCCCATGTTTTATGAAAATATAGCTTTGCACTTGGCTGATGAATTTTTACGTAGTCAATTAAGCTATTTAAGTAAGGCTGATACGTTTCGTACTTGCCCGAAAAATGGCTAACCTGTTGAAGCGTTACTACATCAAAGGTATCGCTTTTTATTATCTTATCAACGCTAACTAATTTGTCGTCATCCCAGCTACCCCTTCCATTTACAAAATATAGGTAGCTTGATTTGTTATTCTCTATGTTTTCTACGTGTCTTTGTAGGCTACAGCCACCTATTGCTAAATTAACTAATTCTATCTCTTCCCCACTCATTTTGGCAAGGTCGTGTAAATACTCATGTGCATCAACTGAAAAGCTGTTTCCAATAGATAAAACCTTCATTTTTTCGCCCCCTTTTTTACTAAGTATATCACTTTTCTTTTTATTTATCAAGTAATGATAATTTCATTGACATATTTTTACCTCTTTGATATAATGATAATATATTAGGAGGGATTTTTATGGACCAACTTGTTCATTTTTTTACAGTTTACCTCTGTGAGCTTAACTGGGTATCTATAATTCTAAGAATTTTACTTGCTGTTTTGGTTGGTGGAATTATTGGTAGTGAAAGAGGCAGAAGTGGTAGCCCTGCCGGACTTAGAACCCATATTCTTGTTTGCGTTGGCTCAGCTATGACTGCACTAATTAGTGTTTATATTGCAAGCATTGGTGCATTTGATGATATTGCAAGAATCCCAGCACAGGTTGTTTCCGGTATTGGCTTCCTTGGTGCTGGTATGATAATTGTTAAAAAGAATAACGTAATAACAGGCTTAACAACTGCTGCCGGCATGTGGGCAACTGCAACTATTGGTATTGCCCTTGGCTATGGCTTTTATCTTGGTGCGTTTATTGCAACCGTTGCTTGTATCTTTACAGCGGCTGTGCTTACAAGGCTTGAGCGCCGTAGTAAAAAATCACTACACATTTATGCCGAGATATGTGCGCCAGAAAAATCAGGTAAAATTGCCGAGGAGATAAGAGATTTGCTTGGCTACGAGGCGCTACTTGAGGTATCAAGCGCAAGAAGTGGCACAAACGGAAACATCGGTATTTATATCACCGCCTCAACCACTGGCACAGGCGTTGACTCAAGAGAAAAAATAGAAAAAATCGATGGCGTTTTCTTCGCAGTATTAGAATAATAAAAGACAGGGCTTTTCCCTGTCTTTTTTAGTTATATAAGTAGTCGTGCACCTCGAAGTAGTACCAACAGTTCTCTATTTTTCTTACATATGACCAGTCACTCTCGTCCTCGACCGTACCGAAATAGTAGCCATCGTCCTTTTTTGTGTAGCTGTTTGTCAATCCCATACCACCTTGATCACAAGAAACTATTTCATTATTTTTTGAGTAATAATAGCCATACTGAACACTTGTAAAGCCACTTGTTTCTACCTCATAATAATAATGCTGAAGTTCACCATTTACTGCAATTTTGCCCTTGTTTTCCTTTACATAGCTTGCAATTTCATCATATTTGTCCTGCGAATATTCTTTTCCACAAGCAACAAGACATAAAACAAAAGCTAAAATAGAAATTATAGCAACTAACCTTTTCATATCATCACCTCGCTAACATTATAACATATCTTATTTTTATTGACAAGTGATTTTTGGTATGATAAAATTGTCTTAGTATTAGCCTTAAGGAGAAAAAATGAACACTATTAAATTTGACAAGAAAAACACAAAAATAATTGCCCACAGGGGTCTTAGTGGCATTGAGGTTGAAAACACAAATGCCGCCTTTGTTGCTGCTGGCAACCGCACCTACTATGGAATAGAAACAGATATATATAAAACAGCAGACGGACATTTTGTTATCGGTCACGATGATAACTATAAGCGTATTTCTGGTGAGGAAATCTATCTTGAAAGGGAAACGCTTGAAAATTTAGAAAATGTTGTATTTTTTGACAAGGACGGAACAAAAATCAGAAAGGATTTGCGCCCTGCCCGTCTTGAAACCTACCTAAAAATCGTAAAAAAATACGAAAAGCACGCTATTCTTGAATTAAAATCGGATTTTACAGATGAGGAAATTTCAAGAATTATTGAGATTATTAAGGAATATGACTATCTTGATAATTTAACCTTTATTTCCTTTAATTATC
>JAZOCP010000240.1:0-15240 GCA_045596585.1 Eubacteriales bacterium | reverse complement strand
CCATTCTTATATTAATAGCTGTATCTCTTATGATTTACTTTTTAGTTCGTCTAATGCCATATGATATCACAGATACCTTGAAAAACTCAGAGGGAACAAATGAAGAAGCGGTTTTAGCTTTGAAAAAGAACCTTGGTCTTGATGATAATTCATTTAAGGGTATATTAAAGGGCTATTTCAGCTGGGTAAAGAGTGTCTTTACACTAACCGAGGACGGATTTATCTCACTTGGTCTATCAGCAAAGGACTCTAAGCCTGTTTCTGGAATTATTGCAGGAGGTATAGGTGATACCTTTAAATTGGCGGTAGTAACAACCATTCTTGAGTTTATGATTGCAATTCCACTTGGAATTACAGCGGCAACTCACCAATATTCCTTTAGAGATTACGTAGTTACAGTAGTTGTAATGATGGGAATTGCTCTTCCTTCATTCTTCTTTGGTAACGCATTTAAGCTAATATTTGCACAAACAGGTATAATTGACAATTGGCTTATAGATATTCTCGGAAAGGATTCCTTTGTGTATATGGTGATAGATAAGCTATTTATCTATCCACCATCAGGCACAGGAAAGCTTGAAAACTACATATTGCCAATAATTACAGTAACCATATTAAGCATTGGTGGACGTATGAGAATGACAAGAACCAATATGCTTGAGGTACTTAACTCTGACTATATTCGCACAGCCAGAGCCAAGGGCTTAAAGGAAAGAAAAGTAATTAATAAGCATGCTTTTAGAAACACACTTATTCCACTTGTTACAACTCTTGCGGGATTAATTCCATCACTTTTCTCGGGAGCAATTATTACAGAAACAATATTCGGACTTGATGGTATAGGAAAAATTGCACTTTCACGTACAAACGATGTAGATATTTCATTTATCATGGGTTATAATATGTTCCTTGCGACTCTTGCTGTTTTGGGAATTTTATTATCAGATATTATGTATGCAATAGTTGACCCAAGAGTTAAGCTTGAGTAAGGGAGGTAGCTATGAAAAATAAAAAGAGAACAGTCATCTTAAAAGTCAATGCTACCGAAAAGGCAAGTGAATTTGAGACAAAAAAGTCAAAGGTAGAAAGAGAAAACATAGAAAAGGAAGAAATAGATAACTCACAAGGCTCGTATGATGGTAGTCAGCTTGAAAAAAATGTTAGACTAATGTCACCAGCCCGTATGGTTATTCGTCGTTTCTTCCGCTCAAAGCTAAGTATTGTTGGTCTTGTTATGATAGTGGGACTATTTATATTCTCCTTTATAGGCCCCTTCATTTACCATTTAATAGTTCCTGCAAAGGACATAATGGGTAGTGGCTACACCACAGAAAGCTCAAGCTATTTTGATACATGGTGGAAGAGTCGTGGTTGGCAACAGGACGAAAAGGACGAAAGCGGAAAGACCTCCTATATTGAGAGCGAATATAGAATAGCAACTAATCAATATGTGCTTATTACATATAAATCAGGTAAAACTGAGAAATTTACCTATAAAATCCTTCCTGAACAAAAAGCGGATAAATCAATAGAATATAGACCCGTGCTTTTTGACGAGGCTGGAAACAAGCAGGAACGTACTGTATATGGAATGACTCTTGATGCAAACGGCAAGATTACTGCTATAACCTTGAATAAAAAAAGATATGATAATAGCAATAATACTAAAAAAGAAATAGTTGAAGAAAGCATATCAAGCATTGGAAATGCGATAACTACAGAGTATGTTACAAAGGATGGAATTAAAATCTCCGAATATAAATACGAATATGTAGTAAAGCAAATTCTTGATGAAAACAAAAAGGACGTAAATCTTGCACCTATTTCTAAAATCCATCCACTCGGCACAGATAATGATGGATACGATGTATTATCAAGACTTATGTACGGTGGTAGAACCTCACTTATCGTAAGCTTCTTAGCGGTATTTATCATAACAGGTATTGGTATTATAGCTGGTGGTATTGCTGGTTACTTTGGTGGTGTAATTGACAATATCATAATGAGAATTTGTGATATTTTAATGTGCTTACCAGGCATTCCAATCCTACTTATAGTTGGTATTTTCTTAAGAGAAATGATAAGCGATGGCTTATATGCCGCAGTTTTGAACCCTGACACAAAGATTTATTTTATGATGGCGTTTATTGCGCTCATTTCATGGCCAGGAACCGCTCGTCTTGTAAGAGGTCAGATTTTGTCCCTTCGTGAGCAGGAATATATGGTTGCCGCTGAGGCAATGGGATATTCAACATTCCGTAAAATCTTTAAGCACTTAATTCCAAACGTAATGCCACAGCTAATCGTTCAAATGACACTTAGCCTTGGTGGTATGATTATTTATGAATCCTCACTCTCATATCTCGGATTTGGTGTACAAGAGCCAAATACTGCGTGGGGTTCAATCCTTAAGATACTTGAGGGCAACAACTTCAGCTTGGCTATGAACCATCCTTGGATTTGGGTTCCAGCGGGCTTATGTATCGTAATTGCGGTACTTGGATTTAACTTTGTAGGCGATGGCTTGCGCGATGCGCTTGACCCTAAGGCAAGGAGGTAAGTAAAATGGCATCAAATAATTCAAAATCTTACCTTTCAAGCAAGGAAATACGTAGTATTACTAAAGCTAATAGTAAAATTACACGTCGCTTAGAAAAATACAAAAAGCGTAGAGCCAAGGAAGAAGAGTTTACTGCCACAATGAAAAACGAGAACAACGTTCTCGAAATTGATGAGCTTAATACATACTTCTTTACCGACCAAGGTGTAGTTAAGGCAGTAAATGGTGTGTCATTTGATATTCCAAAGAACACAACTGTTGGTGTCGTTGGCGAAAGTGGATGCGGTAAGAGTGTAACAAGTATGTCAGTTATGCGCCTTTTACAAGGTCCAGCTGGTCAAATTTATTCTGGTAGCATTCGTTTCACTGCAAAGGACTACATAAGAACTAAGAGTGGCAAGCCCAAAAAGGTTACTCTTAAGGACGAAAATGGCAAAAAGACAGGTAAAGGCTTTAAGGTAGTTGAAAAAACATACGATATTGCAAAAATGCCAATGCGTGAAATTCACCGAATTCGTGGAAAGCAAATCGCTATGATTTTCCAAGAGCCAATGACCTCACTAAACCCAATATTTAAAATTGGTCAACAGCTTGACGAGGTTACATTTATTCACGAGCCTAAGGCATCAAGAAAAATGGCTAAGCAAAAATCACTTGAAATGCTTAACTTAGTTGGTATTGCAATGCCTGAGCGTGTTTATAAATCATACCCACACGAGCTTTCTGGTGGTATGCGTCAGCGTGTTATGATAGCAATGGCACTTGCCGCAAACCCAAGACTTATTATCGCGGACGAGCCAACAACTGCGCTTGACGTGACAATTCAGGCACAAATCCTTGAATTATTAAACGACCTAAAGACAAAAATCGATGGTTCAATAATGCTTATCACTCACGACCTTGGCATAATTTCTGAAATGGCAGATTATGTTGTTGTTATGTATGCAGGTAGAGTAATTGAGAAGGGCACAGTTAAGGAAATTTTCCACAACCCACTCCACCCATACACAAAAGGTCTTCAAAAATCAAAGCCAACGCTTGATTCAAACGAGAATAAGCTATTTAATATTCCAGGTAATGTACCTAACCCAATTAATATGCCTAACTATTGCTACTTTAGGGAAAGATGCCGTGAATGTACAAAGAAATGTAAGGGCGATTACCCAGAAATGGTACAGGTAAGCGACACACACTTTGTTGCTTGCCACCTATATGCAGATATGAAAAAGGGGGAAATGGAAAATGACAACTAAAAAACCCCCATATTTATCAATAATTAAGCAAGTTTTTCTTTCAATTTTCACTCTCGGCATATGGACCTACGTATGGCAAAATAGAACAATAGGCTTTGCAAATCAGGTAACAAGTAAGAAAAAGGACGCAGAAACTCTATCGCTTCTTAGCATAGTATTTCCTCAGGCGTTAATTCCATGGGTTCTTAGCTTAATGTCTGTTTTAAGATTAAAGCCATATAAAAACGAAGAAAACAAGCAAAAGAAATTCCCAATGATATTTGCAGTTATATTTACTGCAATGGTAGTTATACTATCAGTTGTTATTATGGTCATTGATATTATTCTTGTAGCATTGCTTATTTTCTATTTGATTTGTAAAGTGGCAGCAATAGACCCTGACCCAAATAACTCAGGAAAGCTAATTCTGTTTTTCCATGAAACATTATTGCCATTAATGGGCGCAGGCGTTAAGGACTTTTTAGTGTTCCATTCAACGCAGTTCACACTTTTCGGCTATCTTGCAATTGGCTTGGTTGCTTTAAGAACAGAGCTTACTCCAATGGTTCTTCTTGTAATTTTGCTATTTTCACAAATCAAAATTAACAAAATTGCAAACGAAAAGGGAATTAGCCCAAAGGTTGCATATTCCTCAGGTGCAGTAGAAAGCCCATATATGAGCATCGGTGCTTATATTGTCCTTTCAATATTCACACTTGGATTATGGACAGCACTTTCTCATATAGGAAAGATTACAGGATTTTTAAACAGAGTATCAGAAAACAAGCGTCATAAGCTTGATGAAACCTTGCTTTGCTTGTTAGTTCCAGGCTACTATTTCTACTGGGCAGTAAAAAGTGCAGAGCAAATAGATGCATTTTCAGAAAGCCTTGGCGTGGGCACTCGCATAAAAATACCTGTTAAGATTATGGCATGCTTAGGTGTAATTTCTTTGGGCAGTGTTTATCATCCGATAAACATCATTATGCAAAATGTACTAAATAACAACGTATATATGCGTAAGGTTGACTCTGAGGGAATTTTGGAGATTAGAAATCTACGTAAATGCTTCCCAATTGGAAAAACACTTTTCGGCACAGTTACAAGAGAATTAAACGCTGTTAAAAATGCATCATTTGTATTAAAAGCAGGTGAAACTCTTGGTATCGTTGGAGAAAGTGGATGTGGTAAAACCACAATGGGTAGAACAATATTAAAGCTTTACCCATCAGAAGAGGGTCAAATCATTTTCAATGGATACGATATTACATATTGTCCAAAGGAACAAACCAGAAAAATGAGAAAGGATATGCAAATCATATTCCAAGACCCATACTCATCACTTCCACCACGTTCAACTGTTGGTGGCATATTAACTGAGCCTGTGCATGTTCACAATATTGTTTCTAAATCACAGGAAAAGGAATATGTTTTAAACCTAATGGAAAGATGTGGTCTTCGTGATTACTATTACGAAAGATACCCACATGAATTTTCCGGTGGTCAACGTCAAAGAATTTGTATTGCAAGAGCACTTTCTGTAAACCCTAAGCTTGTAATTTGTGACGAGCCTGTTTCTGCGCTTGACGTATCAATTCAGGCACAAATTATCAACCTACTTAAGGATTTACAAAAGAATATGGGTCTTACATACCTATTCATTTCACACGACTTGTCAGTTGTTAAGTATATTTCTGATAAAATCGGTGTAATGTACCTCGGTACAATGATGGAGTTTGGTGGAAAGGAAGATATTTTTGCCAACCCACTTCACCCATATACTAAGGCGCTATTTTCTGCAATTCCAAATCCAAATCCTGACGTAAAAATGAACCGTATGGTTCTAAAGGGAGATATCACATCACCAGACAACCCACCAAAGGGCTGTGCATTCCATACACGTTGTCCATACGCAATGGATATTTGTAAGGAAGTTCCACCAGCATATGTAGAGCATGAGCCAGGCCACTTTGCAGCGTGCCACTTGCTCACTCAAAATGATAATCAATCAAACGAAGAGAGATAATTATGAGCGATAAGAAGAAAAAGAAAAAGGAAAAAATAACATATATAGACGATGGTAGAACCATAGCGGATATGTCAAGCTTTTCAAGCAATAAAAGACTTGATACGGGTAAAGATAATTTCCTTCGCCCACGTTCAACCTTTAAGGACAAATGGAAAACCTATTGGTCCGCGGTTAGAAGTATGATTGTGCCTATGCTTATAACACTTGCTATTATATCCGTAATGTTTTTCTTCTCTTATGTATTTCTTGGTGGATTTAATCAACAGTAACGTAAGTTACAAACCTTTTGTTATATTTAAAGGGACAGACCTTGGTCTGTCCCTTTTTAAAAAGAAAAGAGGCAAAGCGCCTCTTTTTTTTATTTAATTTTTTCCCAACTAACAATGTCTAATCTCTTGCCCTCAACCGTGAATTTTATTTCGTATTTATCAAAGAAAAATCCAAAAACACGCGAGGGAGTGTCGATATATGAAGGTCTTGGGTCGTTTTTTAGTACATCATAAAGACATAAATAAAGCTCGCTTGATAATTCACTCTTTAGCTCGGCGGGAATATTAGGCTCAAGCAAAAAGTCATCAAGCTCCTCTGTAAAGCCACCGATAGCGTCGGGGATAGAGTCGCAAAATGGTAGATATGGCTTTACATCATAAACAGGGGAGCCATCCATCATATCAGCGCCCGACAGCTTAAGCACATACCCATATTTAGGATCGTTTTCAATTCCCTCAAGCTTTAAAACAGAAAGCGCAAGAGAATTAGGCCTATATGGTGAGCGTGATGCAAAAACTCCAACCCTTGTGTTGCCACCTAACCTCGGTGGACGTACAGTAGGTGAAAATTTTTCGCTCTTTGCTTCGGAAAAGCCCCAAATTACCCATACATGAGAGTATTTTTCAAGTCCGATAAATGCTTCTTTAATCCCAAATTCCCCATTGAACACCAAGGTGGCAGGTGAACTTTTAGATACCCCACTTTGCCTCGGCGCACCAAACTTAGTAGGAAAGCATGTCTTTAAATATCCAATTTCTTTAATTTCCATTTTATACCTCTCATGAAAAGTTAGTAAGGGCAAAGCCATCTGAAAAAACGTAGTTTTTCAACCTATTAATTTTGGTTATGCCCCTGTATTTCTGTCAACTAAATATCATTTGTGCATCATCCCAGGCAATACAGTATCTTCCTGCCTCTTTTTCGGCATTTTCTTTTCATCAAGCACAGTAGCAGGTAAAATAGCACCCTTCCCGTACGTGTCCTTAATTATATCAATAGCAGAGCTTAATTTCTTCTGCTTTTCCTCTTCGCTATAATCATAAAACATACTTTGTTGAAGTGGAGCACTTGAATTTTCTAAGTAAATTGCAGTCACTGTAAGCGCTCTAATTTTGAACACCCACGGGTAGTTTTTTTTGAGTAGCTCGCAAGCTACCTTTGCAATTTTTGCCTCACCCTGTGTCGCATTTTCAAACCTTGTTTGGTATGAATAGTGCGTAAAGTTTTGGTCCTTAACCACAAGACTGACACCACCTGCATAAAGGTTTTCCTTTCTTAATCGGTAGCCAATATCAAGGCTAAGGGAATATATTACCTTCATTGCTTCTTCAAAGCCTTCAAGATTTTCAACACAGGTAACCCCGTGGCCAATTGATTTTGGTGGCTCATAGTGGTCCTTGTGTGCAACGCGTGAGGTATCAAGTCCGTTTGCAAAGTCCCATAGCATCTCACCATTTTTCCCAAGATGGTTTGCAATAATCCTTTTTGGGAATTTAGCAAGTGAGCCAATTGTTGTGATACCAAGAGAGGCAAGCGACTTGCTCGTTTGCCTACCACAATATAAGAGATCAGAGGCGGGTAATGGCCAAATTTTTTCCTTGAAATCCTCTTTTGAAATTACAGTTACCGCATCTGGTTTTTTTAAATCACTACCAAGCTTTGCAAAAACCTTGTTAAAGGAAACCCCTATGCTAACAGTTAAGCCAAGCTCCTCTTTAACCGTGTTTCGTATCTCCTCGGCAATTAAATACCCGTCCTCACCACAGTCTGTAACATCAAGCCAACATTCATCAAGTCCAAATGGCTCGATGTAGTCAGTATATCTTTCATAAATTTTGTGCAAAAGGCGGGAAAATTTGCTGTAATACTCAAAGTGTGGTGGCACAATTATTAAATCCTTGCACTTGTTACGCGCCTCCCAAAGAGGCATACCAGTTGTAACTCCAGCACGCTTAGCAAGCTCGCTCTTTGCAAGAATAATGCCGTGTCTTTCCTCCTCACTTCCACCAACTGCCACAGCCTTGCCTCTTAACTCGGGATTTAAAACCATCTCGCAAGAGGCATAAAAGCAGTTTGCGTCACTGTGTAAAATCACTCTTTGCTTCATTATCCTTATAAACCCTCTTAATGGAAAACCATTTGTCGGTGTCCTTTTCAAAATATATCTTTTTAGTCTCACCCTCAACTATAACTGTAAATTCAATAGGCGCAATGGCAGGCACACTTTTAGGACAATAATTTTTCTTATATAAGACCCTGTCAATAACAAAGCGCTCATGTCCCACTGAAATAGTTTTAGGCTTGAAAATACCGTTGGTGCTATAAACAACACCAACGGTCAATGGCACACGAATAAATTTCATTATAGTGATTTAATTACCTTAATTGCAACACCCTGTACTTGACAGTTATCTACAATGATATCCTCCATTGAGGAGTTTTCAGGATGTAGTCTAACCTTTTTTATTGATGGGTCAGGGAAGTAGCGCTTAAGGGTGCTTTGCCCATTTGCTAAGGCAACAACAATATCGCCCTTCTTAGCAGTTTCCTGTTGTCTTATAATAATCATATCACCATCATCAATTCCAGCCTCTATCATAGAGTCACCAGAGGCGGTGAGAATAAAGAACTTGCCCTTGCCAACAAAGGAAGCAGGGAGCTTAACATACCCCTCAATATATTCCTCCTTTTCATCAAGAGGACCACAAGGAATTCTGCCAAGCTTAGCAACGGAAACCATTTGTCTTTCTGTTTTTGAAATATATGGTGTTTCAATACCATCATCGGTGCGTGTAATAATACCAACACGCTCCATAATTTCTATATATCTTTGAACGGTACTCTTGCTAATGCCAGTAATAGTAGCAATTTCGCGCAAAGAGGGTGAGCGTGTATAGTCATCAAAATACTCCTCAACGCATCTTCTAATCGAAATAATAATGTCAGCACTTACATTTCTCATAAAACTTCTCCTTTTTAAATGCAAACAAAAATCAAGTGGGACACGAAATGCATGCTTGTGGGACACGAAAAGAACAAACTTGGTACAAAAAGCACATTATTTCGGGACACCTTGTCCCATTTAGTATATCACCATAAATCAAATTTGTCAATAGGAAAAATATGAAAAAATTATCTTGTCATGTTTTTGTGACATAATTAAGTTAAATTATAATGACACAACGGGAGAAAAAAGAAAACACGCACAATGTACGTGTTTTCTATATGTGGTTATATTTTAAATACCTTATCAACAGGAAGGGAGAGCACAACACCCTGTGCCTCGCTCTTTAATCCGAACTGACTGTTTACACTTTCGAGAATTTGGTTTCTTACACTATCTGGGGTTAAAATCGCAATAATTTCCTTTTCCTCGTCAAGCTTAGTATTTGCAAAGGCCTCTACAATTTGCGCCTCAGCAAGTCTTGCCTTGATAACAGTGCCACCGGTTGCACCTGCAATCTTCGCAGTATGCATAACGTTATCTGTAAAGCCACGGTTAACTGAGATAAGAATTAAGCTGTATTTATATTCATTACTCATTTCTTCGTCCCCTCCTTTATAGTAGTCGTTACTGTTTTTCTTAATAATTTCAGCAGAAATTCTGCTAAATGCGTTGGTTGAGATAATCATAAATAGTCCTTGATATCCAAGGCTTGAGCCAACGTTTTTATTTAGGCTTGTTGCAATTCGGTTAGCGGTTGATTTAGTAGCAAAGCTAATCATAATATCCTTTTCCGAGCTACCAAGACCCAAAATGTCCATCATTTCTGAGGGTGCAGTACCCTCACCGACGCCTTGAAAGTGTAAAACAACGTCGTGTTCCTGAAGCATTTTAATATACTGGCCACCCTTACCACGTCTAATAATGGAGAGTAGCATCACCATACGAGAATCAATTGCCATGTAGTGTTTCCTCCATTGTATAAGTCATAGTGTTAGAGAAATCAATCTCTGGTGGCTTTCTTTCAATATCGGTATAGTAAACCATACCGTCAGCAATTTGCTCAATTTCACGGTGAATTTTCTTCATCTTATTATCTTGTCTTACCTTACCGATAAGTCCAAGAACTTGAATTGTAATAAGTGGAGTCATAGCAATCATAGCAACGATACCAAAGGCATCAGTTAAAATTTTTGCATTAAGATTTGGATCCCCTGCATTTATAGCTGTGCAAGCACCGATAGCAAATGGTAAAATAAATGTTGTCGCCATAGGACCAGATGCAACACCACCAGAGTCAAACGCGATACCTGTATAAATAGGTGGAACAAAGAAGGTGATTACAAGTGGAATAATATAACCAATAATTAAAACTGGCAAAATAGACATACCTGTAAGAACTCTTGTCATAGCAATTCCAACAGAAACAGCAACACCTATGGAAAGTGCAAGACCAATTGACTTTTCGGAAATAGCACCATTTGTAACCTCGGCAACCTGCTTTTTAAGAGTATGCACCGCAGGCTCGGCAGATACAACGAAGTAGCCAAGAATCATACCAATAGGAATAAGTAGCCATTTAGTAAAATTATCACCACCAAGCTCCTCACCAATTAGCTGACCAGCAGGCATAAAGCCAACGTTTGCACCAGTTAGGAACAAAACAAGGCCTATGTATGTATAAACAAAGCCGACTAAAATACGAAGAACTTGAATTTTATTAAAACGTCTAAAAATAAGCTGGAACACAACAAACATTGCTACAATAGGTAAAAATGCAATAGCAACCTCTTTTACATATTTAACAATGCCTGTATTTGGGTCAAGGAATTGTAAAAATGCCTCACGAGTAGTTTCTGGTAAAACAAAGGCAGATGCCTCGTCACCACTTGCGCCTGGGGACTTAATAAGACTAAGAATCAAAACGGATAAAATAGGTCCAACAGAGCAAAGCGCAACAAGACCGAAGCTGTCCTCACCCGAGTGCTTGTCGTTTCTCATAGAAGCAATACCAGCACCAAGCGCCATTATAAATGGAACGGTAATAGGGCCTGTTGTAACTCCACCAGAGTCAAACGCAGTTGGAATAAACTCGATATTACCAATTAAGCTTGTGCCTGTTTCTTGGTTATATGTAATATAAGGTAAAGTTGCAAGAATTAAAACAATAATGTAAAGTGGAACTAAAAGCCTTGAAAGTGGGATTTTACGTCTTGTTCTAATAAGAGCAACTGCCAAAAATGCACCAACACCGAGGGCAACAAGTCCAATTAAAAGGAAGTTATTAATACCACTAACCTTTTCAGCAAGCACAGTTAAGTCTGGCTCAGCAATAGTAATTAATACGCCCAAGATAAAACAGATGAGAACTGGTAAAAACCTCTTTTTAGATTTACCAATGATAACACCAATACCATCACCGAGTGGTTGCATTGAAATGTTTGAGCCGATAGTAAATATACTCATGCCAAAAATGATTAAAATCGCTCCAAAAAGGAACATAACCATAACACCTGGCATAATAGGTGCGAGGGAAATTGTAAGTAATAACACAATAGCGCAAATAGGAATAACCGATTGAAGCGATTCCTTAAGTGAACCAGATAGTAATCTCATATTTTTCCCTCCTTAATATAGTAAATACGTACATATAATATTATATGAACAAACATTAAAGATATTATAACAGAAAGAGAATATAAAAAGCAATACCCAAAGGTAATATTTTTACAGTAAAATTACCCAAAAAACTTTAGTATTTTAGAGGGAATAAAGTTGACATATAAAAAAAGGTGTGCTATAATTGATTATATTTTTTAAAAACAGATTTTTTAAGTTTTGAGAGGTATAGAAAATGAGCGAAATGAATATTGTTTGCTTAGACCTTGAGGGTGTTTTAGTGCCCGAAATTTGGATTGCGTTTTCCGAGGCAAGTGGAATTCCTGAATTAAAGCGCACCACTCGTGATGAGCCTGATTACAATAAGCTAATGGCATATCGTATTGCCATATTGAAGGAGCATGGACTTGGACTTAAGGAAATCCAAGAAACAATTGCAAAAATTGAGCCACTTGCGGGCGCAAAGGAATTTCTTGATAAGCTACGTGCAAAAACACAGGTGATTATAATTAGTGATACCTTTACACAGTTTGCAAAGCCACTTATGGAAAAGCTTGGTTGGCCAACAATTTTCTGTAATACCTTAGAGGTTGCAGAAAACGGTGAGATTACAGGCTTTAAAATGAGAGTAGAGAAGTCAAAATTATCAACAGTTAAGGCGCTACAATCTGTTGGCTTTGATACAATTGCAGCAGGCGACAGTTACAACGACCTTGGTATGATTTTGGCAAGCAAAAAGGGCTTCCTCTTTAAAAGCACCGAGCAAATAAAGAAGGATAACCCAACTCTCGAGGCATATGAGGAATATGATGAGCTTTACGAGGCAATAATAAAAGCACTATAAAAGATAAAAAACAGCCACCCTGTGGCTGTTTTTTTTATTTTGTCAAGGTAACTACAACAAGCTCTGGAGAATTAAAAAGCCTAATAGGCACTCGGCTATTTCCGAGTCCTCGGCTAACCACCATTGAGGTTTTACCCGAGGTAAAAAGCCCTGCATCGTATTTTGGGAAAATGCCTTGAATAGGAGCATATACTCCACCGATAAATGGGAGTCTAACTTGACCACCATGTGCGTGGCCTGTAAAAACTAAATCAAATTCATGCTCACAGTAAAGGTCAAAGCCCTCGGGACGGTGAGATAAAAGAATTGTGTAGTCATTAGAATGATATTCAAGCTCACTTAAGCGCTTTTTTAAAATTTCCACCTCGTCATAGCCATAGCTCTCTCCCTTTAATGATTCGGGATCGTGCACACCACAAATTGTGATTTTTTCTCCACTGACTGTGATTTCCTTGCTTTCATCATCTAACATTATAACACCGAGGCGCGTAAGACCATCTATTAAATCATCATACTCGGAAATTCTGTTTTCGTGATTACCCGCAACATAGTAGCAAGGGGCAATTTTTTGCGCCTCACCGACAAAATTAAGAGATTTTTCAATATCGGTTCTTTGTGAGTCAACTAAGTCACCAGTAATTACAATTATATCAGGCTCAGCCTTTTTGATTTTCTTTAAAAGACGGCGGTTGTCCTTGCCAAATTTTGCATCGTGTAAATCTGAAATTTGCACTATCTTGTAGCCATCAAACGAGTCTGGCAAATCTTCACTTGAAACTGTAAATTCAGACACGTCAATGGACTTATTGTCAATTATAAGGAATAAACCTATCGCTATTATAAGCGCCAAAACAAGCGCACCAATAGCACCATAAAGCTTAAATTTTTTGTCCATTCTAAAGCCTCCAAAACTAAAAGAATTTATTTAATTATAATCACTTCACTAAAAAAAGTCAACCATAAATTTATTTAGCACCCCTTGGTATTGCAGTTGTGATTTCGGTTTTACCCCTAATCCTTACCTTGAGGGACAAAGGCGGGCAGAGAATGCGCGAGTGCGTACACGTCGGCGTACTTTGTACGGTAGAGTAGCAGTCGTGCATAAAAAAGCACACAAAAAAAGAAAACAGGCAAGTGCCTGTTTTCTACCTTGTATTTGATTATTGGAGCCTTAAAGCTAAAAGTATAAAATAACTAAGCTGTGGGAGGCAAAGCCATTTTGAAAACATCGTGTTTTCGGTTTCGCCCCAAACGTGCACTAAACTTCCCCTTGAGCCACAGGGAGGTGGGGAAAATTTGCGTTTGGGAGTGCAGAGCAGTAGTGTTTTCGTTTCGCCCCTAATCCTCACCTTGAGGGACAAAGGCGGGCAGAGAATGCGCGAATGCGTACACGTTGGCGTACTTTGTACGGTAGAGTAGCAGTCGTGCATAAAAAAGCACACAAAAAGAAAACAGGCAAAGTGCCTGTTTTCTACCTTAAATTATTTGACTTGAAAGTGGAAAAGCATACAAAAAACAGTGTGAAAAATGTGCTTTTTGTTCTATGCTTGCATATGCGCCCTCAACTCTACCTTTGAACCTCTTCCATCACAAAAGCCTCAAGAATATCGCCCTCTTTTATGTCGTTGAACTTCTCAAGTCCAACACCACACTCATAACCAGCGGCAACCTCTTTTGCATCGTCCTTAAAGCGCTTAAGTGAAGAAATCTTATCTTCAAAAATAACAACGCCATCACGTAGAATTCTAATTTGTGAGTTACGTGTGATTTTGCCATCTTGAATATAGCAACCCGCAATTGTACCAACACCAGGCACACGAATTGTTTGGCGTACCTCTGCGTGGCCATTGATAACCTCCTTGAAGGTTGGTGCAAGCATACCCTTCATAGCAGCTTCAATTTCTTCAATTATTTCATAAATAATTCTATGTGTTCTAATATCAACCTTTTGACGCTCAGCTGAGTCAATAGCCTTCTTGTCAGGACGTACGTTAAAGCCTACGATAATTGCATTAGATGCAGCAGCAAGCATAACGTCGTTTTCTGTAATACCACCAACAGCTGTGTGAATAACATTAATCTTAACCTCTTGGTTTGAAAGCTTAACAAGAGAAGCTTTAACAGCCTCACTTGAGCCACCAACATCAGCCTTAACGATAATGTTAATTTCCTTAGCACCATCGCTAATTTGAGCAAATAGGTCATCAAGGTTAACCTTAGCATTAGCTCTAAACTCAGCCTCTTTTTGCTTTGCACGTCTTTGCTCAGCAAGCTCTCTTGCCATTCTTTCGTCCTTAACTGCGTTGAATTCATCACCTGCAAAAGGAACCTCGGAAAGACCTGTAATTTCAACAGGAACAGAAGGTCCAGCAACCTTAAGTGCCTTACCATTATGGTCAGTCATAGCTCTTACGTGACCAACTGCATTACCAGCGATAACAACGTCACCTGACTTAAGAGTACCATTTTGAACAAGTAATGTAGCAACAGGTCCGCGACCCTTGTCAAGCTTAGCCTCAATAACAAGACCCTTAGCCAAACGATTTGGATTAGCCTTTAATTCCTTAACCTCGGCGATAAGAAGCACACTTTCAAGAAGCTCGTCAATACCCATTCTTGTATGAGCAGAAACAGGAATGCACATAACATCACCGCCCCACTCCTCAGGAACTAAGTCGTGCTGTGTAAGTGCTTGTCTAATATTATCTGGGTTAGCAGTTGGCTTATCCATTTTGTTAATAG
>JAZOCP010000239.1:0-3586 GCA_045596585.1 Eubacteriales bacterium | reverse complement strand
CGATATATCGTGGATTTGGGTAAAATTATTATATAAAACATTAAATGAGAGGGCATATGAACACAAAGGAAGATGTTGCTATAAGAATAGTAGAATTATGCAATGAAAGAAAAATTGCCACAAATGCCCTTGCCAATATATCTGGCGTTTCTCCATCTACTGTTTACAGTATGCTTAATTAAAAAAGTCAAAACCCAGGTGTTGTTTCTATAAAAAAGCTATGTGATGGACTTGATATCACCCTGCGTGAATTTTTTGATAGCCCAATATTTGATGATATAGAGCAAGAAATAAAATAAGGACAGGCGTTTTTTGTGGCTTGTCCTTTTTCTTTAAAGTTTACCGGTTGATACCGGTTTTTTTGTTTTATAATTAGGGTGAAGAGAAGAAGGAAAAAGGAGAGATAAAATGGCAAAGGACCCAGCATTACTTTTTTACACAAGTGACTTTTTATCAAGCACACAAGGTCTAACCCTCGAGGAAACGGGTATGTTAATTAAGCTCTTATGCGTTCAGCACCAAAATGGACACTTGACAGAAAAAGCAATAAAATTATCAGTAGGTGAGGTAAGTGTGGATGTTTTGAGCTTTTTTCAAAAGGACGAAAATGGTCTTTACTTTAATGAAAGACTTGACAAGGAAAAGGAAAGACGTGCAAAATTTACTGAGAGCAGAAGAAAAAATATTCAAAAAAGATATGAAGAAAAATCTACATATGTACCTACTAGTGTAGATACAAGTGTAGTACATATGGAAACTGAAACTAAAACTGTAACTGAAACTGAAACTAAAACTGAAAATGATATAAAAGGCTTATATGGTGCTTTAAATAATGTAAGGCTAAGCGTGGTGGAATATGAAAAAATAAAGGAAAAATTCCCTAAAAGCTATAAAAGGTACATAGATGATTTAAGCTTTTATATTGGGGAAAAGGGGGACAAATACACCTCACATTATTTAGTGATTTTAAAGTGGAACAGGGACAAAAAAGAGGACATGTGCTCATTTGACACGGATGACTTTTTTGAGGCAGCAATTAGGCGCTCCGAGGAGCATATAAAGGCAAGACTAAGAGAGGCAGAAGAAAAAAAGAGGCTCACCCAAGAGGTAAGCCCTTAATAATATTAAAAAATCAATCCCCAAAGCAGGCAAAAGGTGATAAGAAGTGCAAGGAAGCCAAAATTAAATGCGCTAAACTTTAAAATGTATTTAATAGCGCCACGTGGGTTGTGGCTGACATATTCGCGCAAGGTGATTAGGCTTGCAAGTGAGGAAATAAGTGTGCCGACACCACCTATATTTACACCAAGGAGCAAATCACGATAGTTTTCTGTGAATTGCGATAGCAAAATTGCACTTGGCACATTACTAATTACCTGACAAGAAAGGGCAGAGAAAATAAGCGTGTTCTTTTCAAGTAGCCAAGAAAAGAAGTCGTTAACTGCTTGTATATTTGCCATATTTCCAGCGAAAATAAAGAAAAACACAAAGGTTAAAAGCAATGGGTAGTCAACCTTTAAAAGTGCGCGCCTGTCCATAAATAAAAGCACAAGCGGAATAATAATCAGTCCAATAAAATAAGGTATGCCCTTAAATATAACTAAAATTGAAATCGCAAAAAGAACAAGATATATAATTGTGCGCACACGAGGGAGCGACTCTTCCTTTTCGGAAAGGGAAAGTGGCTCACTCTTTACAAAAACAAGACAGCAAACGGTAATTAGCGCAACCGAGAAAACAAATGGTGGAAGCATAATTCCCATAAACTCAAGCGTGTTAATATCAAAGCGCGAGTACAAATAAAGGTTTTGTGGGTTGCCAAATGGGGTAAGCATACCACCTAAGTTTGCTGAAATATTCTGCATAATAAAGGTAAATGCCATGTATTTTTCTTTACCTGTTGAGCTTAAAACAAAGTAGCCAAGAGGCAAAAATGTAAGAAGCGCCATATCGTTTGCAATTAGCATAGAGCCGATAAAGGTTATGTAAACAAGGACAAGTACAGATATTCTTGCTGTTTTAAAAACAGAAACAATTTTCCTTGCAATTATATAAAAGAATTTTATGTTTTTAAGTGCGCAAACAACTGCCAAAACAGTAAATAAGCACGAAAGGGTCTTAAAATCAAAATACCCAAGGAAAACATCAAGGCTTTTTGGTGGGGCAATAATTGAGGTTACTATAGCAAGCACAAGTGCAATTAGCATAACTACATTTTTTCTTGCGAAGGAAAATGTGCGCAAGCGAATAGCAAGAAGTAGCTCTTTAAAGGAAATGTGCGTTGCTTTTTTATCAGTATTTTTCATTTTTACCCCCTTTTTTTAATTATTCGGCATAAGTATAATATTTTAGCCCTTATTTGTCAAGTAGTGCTTGAACAATTTTTCAAATTATTATATAATTATTGTATGGACGGGCAACATCGACTGTCCACGCTCCAAGAGGAAAGGGAATAAGATATGAAAAAGATATTTATAGTTGGTAGCTTAAATTATGACCTTGTAATAAATGCACCATATATGCCAGTCGGAGGGGAAACCATAAAGGGTAGTGACTTTATGACAAATGCTGGTGGCAAGGGCGCAAATCAAGCGTATGCGTGTGGCAAGCTTGGTGGAAATGCGTATATGTGTGGCGTTGTCGGAGATGACTCGTTTGGTAAGACTCTAATTGACAGCTTAAATAGCGTTGGCGTTAATACCGAGTTTATAAGAAAAACAGATAAAACGTCCACAGGCGTGGCTATAATTGTTGTTACCGAGGGAGAAAACCGTATCATAATTGATAGTGGTGCAAATGCTCATCTACAAAAGGAAGATATAGATAAAATGTTAGAGATAGCCGAGGTAGGCGATGTTTATTTAACTCAGCTTGAAAACCCAATTGATATAATCGGCTATGGCATGAAAAGGGCAAAGGAAAAGGGGCTTAGGGTTGTATTAAATCCAGCACCTGCCTCACGTGAAATTATAAAATATCTTGAGTATGTAGATATAATAACACCAAACGAAACCGAGCTTGAAATTTTAGGTGGCAAGGACACGCTATTTTCCTCAGGCATTAAAACGGTTATTACAACCTTAGGTGGGGCAGGGTATGAAATTGCCACCAAGGAGGGCGCAAAAATCTACCCTTGCATTAAGGTAAATGTAGTTGATACAACTGCCGCAGGCGACACTGCCTCTGGTGGACTTTGCGTTAAGCTTGCCGAGGGGGAAGATATTGAAAGTTCAATAGCATATGGCTCACTTTGTGCCTCACTTGCATGCACTAAGCGTGGCGCACAAATGTCCGTGCCAAGCATCAACGAGGTAAACGAATATCTAAATAACAACTAGGAGATTGAAATGAAAAAAGTAGTATCACTCTTGTTTATATCTTTTGCATTGTGCCTTGTTTTAATTTCTTGTGGCAGTGATAAGGATGTTTATGACAACGAAAGCAACCAAAACACCGAAAACATAGATAATGCTGAAAACACAGATAATGCTGAAAACAAGGAAAACGAAAAACCACCACAGCCAACCACGGGTCTTGAATATACCTTGCTTGATAATGGTACATATGAGGTAAGTGGCATAGGCAC
>JAZOCP010000238.1:0-2564 GCA_045596585.1 Eubacteriales bacterium | reverse complement strand
TTTCGTACTCAACGTGACGGGAGTTGATTGTGATACCTCTTGCTCTTTCTTCTGGGCAGTTGTCGATTTGGCTGTAGTCCATAAACTCAGCGCCGCCGTTTAAAGAAAGTGTCTTTGTGATAGCTGCTGTAAGTGTTGTTTTACCATGGTCAACGTGACCGATAGTACCAATGTTTACGTGGGGTTTTGTTCTTTCAAATTTCTGCTTAGCCATTTGAATTTTCCTCCGAATTTAATTTTTTTATTTTAATTTTAATTATTGGTTAACTAAAAATTAGTTATTATTTTTGCCACGAGCGTTCATTATCTGCTCTTGGATGTTCTTTGGAACCTCAGCAAAGTGATCTGGCTCCATTGAGTAGTTACCTCTACCTTGTGTTGTGGAACGAAGTGTTGTTGCGTAACCAAACATTTCAGCAAGAGGAACCATAGCTGTGATTTGTTGTGCACCAGCTACAGGGTCCATGGACTGAATTTGTCCACGGCGTGAGTTAAGGCTTCCGATTACGTCGCCCATGTAGTCGTCAGGAGTTACTACAACTACCTTAACGATTGGCTCAGTAAGAACAGGGTCTGCCTTTTTCATAGCTTCCTTGAATGCCATTGAAGCAGCAATCTTGAACGCCATTTCTGATGAGTCAACCTCATGGTATGATCCATCATAAAGTGTAATCTTGAAGTCAACTACTTGGTAGCCTGCAAGAACACCAGTTTGTGATGCAGCTTGAATACCTGCGTCAACGCATGGAATATATTCCTTTGGAATAGCACCACCAACAACCTTGTTGATGAACTCATAGCCCTTACCTGGCTCGTTTGGCTCCATGATGATTTTAACGTGACCATATTGACCCTTACCACCGGACTGAGGAGCATACTTGTGGTCAACGTTTGCTTCTCTACGGATTGTTTCCTTGTAAGCAACTTGTGGTTTACCTACATTAGCCTCAACCTTGAATTCACGGAGCAAACGGTCAACGATAATCTCAAGGTGAAGCTCACCCATACCAGCGATAATTGTTTGGCCTGTTTCTTCATCTGTATATGTCTTAAATGTTGGGTCCTCTTCTGCAAGCTTTGCAAGAGCAATACCCATCTTTTCTTGACCAGCCTTTGTTTTTGGCTCAACTGCTACTGAAATAACAGGCTCTGGGAATTCCATTGATTCAAGAATGATAGGATGCTTTTCGTCACAGAATGTATCACCTGTTGTAGTATTCTTTACACCAACAACTGCGGCAATATCACCAGCATAACAAACATCAATGTCTTTTCTGTCGTTTGCGTGCATTTGGAGGATACGTCCGAATCTTTCGTTCTTATCCTTGCAGGAGTTGTACACGCTTGTACCTGCTTCAACAGAACCTGAATATACGCGGAAGAAGCAAAGCTTTCCAACGAATGGGTCTGTCATAATCTTAAATGCAAGTGCTGAGAATGGCTCAGAGTCGCTTGCGTGACGCTCATCAGCATCGCCTGTGTCAGGATGAACACCCTTAATAGCAGGAATATCAGTTGGTGCAGGCATATAATCAATAACTGCATCGAGGAGCTTTTGAACGCCCTTATTTCTATAAGAAGTACCACAAACAACTGGTACAATCTTGTTTGCAATAACAGCCTTACGAAGTGCAGCCTTAAGCTCTTCATTAGATGGTTCTTCGCCCTCAAGGTACATCATCATAAGATCATCATCAGTTTCGCAGATAGATTCAACAAGGTTGGATCTATATTCCTCTGCTTTTGCTTGAAGCTCAGCTGGGATATCTTCAACTCTCATATCCTTACCAAGCTCATCATAGTAAACATCAGCCTTCATTTCGAATAGGTCGATGATACCCTTAAATGTGTCTTCAGCACCGATAGGCAACTGAATTGGTACTGCGTTAGCATGGAGTCTTTCCTTCATCATGCTTACAACACGATAGAAGTCTGCTCCCATAATGTCCATTTTGTTTACATATGCCATACGTGGTACGCCATACTCATCAGCCTGTCTCCATACGGTTTCAGACTGTGGTTCTACGCCACCCTTAGCACAGAATACGGTAACGGAACCGTCAAGGACACGAAGTGAACGCTGTACTTCAACGGTGAAGTCAACGTGACCAGGAGTATCAATAATGTTGATACGAGTGGTTGGGTACTGATTAGCTGAACCAGACCAGAAGCATGTTGTAGCAGCAGAGGTGATTGTGATACCTCTTTCTTGCTCTTGCTCCATCCAGTCCATTGTTGCAGAACCCTCGTGAGTTTCACCTATTTTATGTGTCTTACCTGTGTAAAACAAAATACGCTCTGTAGTAGTGGTCTTACCTGCGTCAATGTGCGCCATAATACCAATATTACGGGTATTTTCAAGTGAATATTCTCTTGGCATCTGTGTTTTTTCCTTTCAAATAGTACGGGTGACTATTAATATCTGTAATGCGCGAAAGCCTTATTAGCTTCAGCCATTCTGTGTGTTTCTTCTTTCTTCTTGTAAGCTCCGCCCATGCTATTCTTAGCATCGAGTATTTCGCCTGCAAGTCTTTCAGCCATTGTCTTTTCGCCACGGTTTCTTG
>JAZOCP010000237.1:0-5769 GCA_045596585.1 Eubacteriales bacterium | reverse complement strand
CCATTGCATCCTTTGCATATCTATCAGCGCCAATCATCTCCGCATATTCTGGATTTAAAACTGCGCCTCCTACTACAAATTTCGCATCAACTCCTTTGTTTCTAAAAAGCTCAATTGTTTTTTGCATAGAAGGTACTGTTGTTGTCATAAGTGCAGATAATCCAATCAGTTTTATATTATGCTCTTTTGCGTAATTCAGTATCATAACAGGCTCAACATCCTTACCTAAATCGTGTACCCTGTATCCATAATTTTGAAGAATTACCTTCACTATATTCTTACCAATATCATGTATGTCTCCCTTTACGGTTGCTAATATGATATCACCTTTTATTGATGTAGCCTCGTTAGGAATTGCTTCTTTTATAACCTCAAATGCTAAAGTCGCGGTTTCTGCGCTCATCAAAAGCTGAGGTAAAAATATTTTTCCATTTTCATATTTTTCACCAACAATATCAAGCGCAGGAATTATATGATTATTTATAATTTCCAACGGCGGAATATTAGAAACAAGTAACCTTGCAAGATCCTTTGCTTCACTTTTTAAGCCTTTAATTATTGCGTCCTGTAATGTAATAGTTGCAGATGAATTTGCATTTGCTATTTCTTCATTTTGATTTGCAAAAGCTATATATTCTTGACAATTCTCGTCAATACCCATAAGAGCATTGTGGGCAAAATATGTCTTTTTCATTTCTTGAGAAAAAGGATTCATTATAACCGCATCAAGTCCCTTTTGAAGTGCATTTGCAAAAAAAACTGCATTTACGTAATCTCTGTTTGGCAATCCAAAGGAAACATTTGAAATACCAAGTGATGTTTTTACATCAAGCTCATTCTTTAACATTTCGATTGATTTTAGTGTAACGCATGGCGCATTTTTATCAGAGCTTACGGTTAAACAAAGAGGATCAACAATTATATCGTTTTTATCAATTCCATACTCTTTTGCTTTTGTTATGATTTTTTCTGCTATTTTTACTCTTTCGTCGGCTGTTTCGGGAATTCCGTTTTCATCAAGAGTTAATGCTATTACAACGCCTCCGTATTTTTTCACAATTGGAAATACAGCTTCCATGCTTTCTTTTTTACCATTTACAGAATTAACAAGAGCTTTACCATTATAAATTCTAAGTGCTTTTTCAAGTGCTAATGGATCAGATGTATCTATTTGTAGTGGTAATGAGCATACTGACTGGATCTCTTTTATTGCTTCACAAATAACTTTCTTTTCATCTATTTCAGGCAAACCAACATTAACATCAAGCATGTGTGCACCGTTTTCTTCCTGTAAAATGGCCTCTTTCACTAAATAATTGATATTATTCTCGCGAATAGCAGCTTTTAATTTTGGTTTTCCAGTTGGGTTAATTCTTTCACCAATAAGAACTGTTTTTTCTTCAAAAAAGCATGCTTTAGAATATGATGAAACAACTGTTTTGTTTTTGGTAACAATTGGCTTGGGTAGCTTATTCTTTAAAGCTTGTGTTACGTATGATATATGCTTTGGTGTTGTACCACAGCATCCACCCAAAATTCTTGCCCCCATATCGGCAATTTCACACATATGAATACAAAATTCTTCAGGAGTTTGTTTATAACAAGTCTTGCCATCAATAATAGTAGGTAGCCCCGCATTAGGGTTGACTATAACTGGTAATGAGCATGCCTTAATTAAACGTGGTACAAAGCTTTTTAATTGCTCTGCCCCAAGTGAACAATTTAATCCAATGGCATCAACTCTTAGTCCTTCTAAAAGCGAAACCATGGCTTCAATTTCGCACCCTGTAACTGTTTTTCCATTTTCGTCAAGTACAAAGGTAGCAAAAACAGGAAGATTGCTGTTTTCTTTTGCTGCGACAATTGCAGCCTTCATTTCATATGGGTCAGACATAGTTTCAATTAAAATTAAGTCAACCCCTGCTTTAACTCCAGCCCTTACAGTTTCGGCAAATGAATCTACTGCATCTTCAAAATCAAGATCACCCAATGGTTTTAGTAGCTTACCTGTAGGACCAATATCAAGAGCAATATATTGTTCATCATTATATATTGCATTTTTTGCATTTTGAACTGCACTAAACACAACTTCTTCTACATTATCAATTTTTAACGGATTAGCGCCGAATGTGTTTGCGGTTGCAATATTGGCGCCCGATAAAAAATATTCCCTATGTATTTCTGTAATAGTATCAGGATGTGAAATATTCCAGCTTTCAGAGCTTTCGCCCGCTATAATTCCGTATTTTTGAAGCTGTGTGCCCATCGCACCATCAAAAAACACATAACCACTTGATATTTTCTTAAGTATATCCATTTTACTCTCCCAAAATCACTTCATTCCAATAATTGCAGTAACAGTTTTAAAAGGAGTCATCATATATGAATCAGTAATAAAAACTCCTAATCTTTTATTAGCATCAAGTGCTTTTATAATTGATGCTTGATGCGTTATATTAAAATCGCCATATCCACATGAAAAACGTGGGCAAAGATTACTATCTTTCGCCAATAAACTATTAATATAATCGCAAAAGCCTTCAATAAGCGCAGATGCTACAGAATCAATAACTACAGCCTTTGAGGGTTCAATTTCAGAATATCTTTTAATAAGTCTATCTATCTCAACACCAAGGGTTGCGCAAAACACATATGCCTCTTTGCAACCATAAAGATTTTTAGCTAAATCCTTGCTTTTAACCTTGTCGAAGTCAAAGCAAATTTCATCATCCTCTACAAAAACCTTCGTTTTAGAAAACACAGCATTTAAAGAGGCGCTTTTATACACTTCTTCTGTTGCCGTACCTATTAAATCCTCAATGACTGCTGTGCTACCATGAATTCTAAGATATCTTTTTACTTCATTTACATTGATAATTAACGAAGTGGCATTTTGAACTTTTACAAATGAAATTTCGTTCATTTAATTATCTCCGAAATATTATCACGAATTTTTTTCGCAACATCAAATTTATTCATTGAATAAACGTGAACTATGTTAATACCATTAGCATATAAGTCAATAATTTGCTCAGTTGCATAAGCAATACCCGCTTGCTTCATAGCCTCTGGATTATTTCCATATTTATCAACTATTGCTTTAAATCTTGGCGGAAGCTGTGACCCTGTCAAAGCACATGAGCGCTTTATCTGCTTTCCATTTGTAACAGGCATAATTCCTGCAACAATAGGCACATTTATTCCATTTTCTCTTAATTTATAAATGAAATTATATAGAATATTATTATCAAAAAACATTTGTGTGGTTAAGAAATCACATCCCGACTCAACCTTTCTTTTAAGGTTATTGATATCCATGCTTTGTGTTTCACATTCAGGATGTCCCTCTGGATAGCATGCACCACCAATGCAAAAATCATATTCCTTTTTTATTTGAGCCACAAGCTCATTTGCATAATGATAATCCCATTTATCTCTATTTTGATTTTCAGGAATTATGTCGCCACGCAATGCTAAAATATTCTCTATTCCGCTTTCCTTTAGCTTTTTCAAGCGCATTTCAACCTCACTTTTAGTTGAATTAACGCATGTCAAATGAGCAAGCGCGGTTACGCCCTTGTTCTGCAAATTTTTAGCTATTTCAAGTGTATATTCGCTTGTTCCTCCACCTGCACCATATGTAACACTCATAAATGAAGGCGCAAGAGTAGCAATTTCCTCTGATGCCTTCTTTACACTATCAAATGAATCGCTTGTTTTCGGTGGAAACACCTCAAATGAAAGTGAAGGCTTTCCTGTTTTTATAATATCAATAATTTTCATACTTTTCCTCAAAGTCATATTCCCGCGGGTAACTCGCGGGAACGAAATACTATTCAAAATCTACAACGTTTACCCATTTATTAAGAATTTCTTTTTCTTCCTCGTTGTTTTTAACAGTTTGAGAGGCGGCAACAATTGGAAGCCATCTTAAATAATAACTTCTTGAAATTCCTGTTTTTTGGCAAAAAAGTGTTAAATACTTCTCAGCTATATCGTTTTGCCCTGCTAACATAAACAGCAAATATGTTCTTGCTACATCAGCAGATGCATTTCCCTGTGTTGCATGTGACCAGTCAATTATATATAATTCACCATCATCCTTAACAATAACATTTGAAGGATTAAAATCGCCATGACAAAGCTTAACATGATTTGGCATACCCTCAAGTCTTGCATGAAGCTCATATTTCAATGCATCATCAAAATTAGTTTGTGATATTTTCATTGACATCTTTTCTTTAATTTTCAAAAGTCCAGGAGCTCTTTTTGTATGAACAGTTGCCTGTAAATCTACAAACATTTTGAGATACTCATCAAGCTTTTCTGGATTGTTTTGCATTAATACATCAAGTGGTGTTCCTTCTATATAGTCTGTAACAACAACCCATTTTCCTTCATATGTTGTTACCTCGTGCAATTTAGGAACATTAAGTCCAGTTTCTTCAATTTTAGCCTGATTTAACGCTGAAACAAGCACATTAACCTTCGAGGTATCTTTCCCATAAACCTTTATCTTTAAATTTCCATCGCGATAAACCATTTTATCGTTTCTTTTAGCAATTATATTTTCGTATTTCATACTAAAATCTCCCTTCAATTATCACGATTTCAAATCTTTTCATTAGTACCGTAATATGCATTTAGATACATCTGCTTAATTTCACTCATAAGTGGATATCTTGGGTTCGCGCCTGTACATTGATCATCAAATGCCTGCTCTACCATCTCGTCAAGATTTTCAAGGAATTGCTTTTCATCCACACCATAGTCCTTAATTGTATTTTTAATGCCAACCATTGCCTTAAGCTTATCAATTGCAGAAATAAGTCCTTCAACCTTTTCTTCATCGTTGCTTCCACTAATTCCAAGATAGCTTGCAACCTGTGCATATCTTTGAATGGCAATAGGATGATCATATTGTGAGAACGTACCCATTTTTGTAGGAGCCTCTGTTGCATTGAATCTAATCACTTGATCAATCATAAGCGCATTTGCAACACCATGTGGTAAGTGATGGAATGCGCCAAGCTTGTGTGCCATTGAATGACATACTCCTAAGAAAGCATTTGCAAATGCCATACCAGCCATTGTAGCCGCATTAGCCATTTTTTCTCTTGCTATTCTATCATTAGCACCATTTTCATATGCTCTTGGCAAATATTCAAATATAATCTTTAATGATTGAAGCGCTAAACCATCTGTATAATCAGTTGCCATAATGGAAGCATATGCCTCTAATGCGTGTGTAACCGCATCAATTCCAGATGCCGCTGTAAGACCCTTGGGCGCAGACATATGGAAATCAGTATCGACAATTGCCATATTAGGTAGCAATTCATAATCTGCGAGTGGATACTTCACTCCACTTGTGCCATCAGTAATAACAGCAAATGGTGTAACCTCTGAGCCAGTTCCTGCAGATGTAGGAATAGCAATAAAATATGCTTTTTCTCCCATTTTAGGGAAGGTATAAATACGCTTTCTTATATCACTAAAGCGCATCGCCATATCCATAAAATCAACCTCTGGATGCTCATATAACACCCACATGATTTTAGCAGCATCCATTGCAGAGCCACCACCAAGTGCAATTATAACGTCGGGATTAAAATATGACATTTGCTTTGCACCCTCAATTGCGCACTCTAAAGTAGGATCTGGTTCTACATTTGAAAATGTAGCATATTGTATTTGCATTTCATTAAGTTTATCAGTTATTGGCTTTGTGTAACCATTTTCAAAAAGAAATTTGTCAGTTACAATAAA
>JAZOCP010000236.1:0-2947 GCA_045596585.1 Eubacteriales bacterium | reverse complement strand
CATCATAATTCTTGTAGTCGTGTCTACCTGTTGGGTCCTCAAATACATGCGCCTTATTCATAGCGGAGCACTGTGTACAGTTAGGATTAGATTTATCACAGGTTGTAGAAAGATTTACCTTTCCAGCAGCTACACAAGTGGAGCAAACCTGTGCATCAACACAAGTAGCAGCAGTGCCGGGCACGTGAGCTGTGTAAGTATTTTCAATAGTTACTTCCTTTGAAATTGGGCCCTGTGCAGGTGTACCAGTACAGCCATCCTGACCTTTTCTTGAGCACTCATAGTTTCTCTTTTCAAGAGATGAGCATGTAGCAGGAGATGAAACGCCAAGGTCTACTGTATAATCGTGACCAAGAGCTGTTCCTATATCTGCTTCCTCAGTATATTCGCAACGGCTACATTTCCATACGTCGTGCTGTGCAGTTGTACATGTAGCAGCTACTGTGCTTATACGATGTGTATTAGCGTGTGGAATATCATGTCCCAATGCTGGGAAATCCTTTTGAACATCAGTAAATGAAGGATCCTTCTCATTACAAACTGTACATCTCTTGGTTATTACACCCTCTGAACGAGTTGTACAGGTAGGAGCGATTTCGTTTACATAAATTTCCTTTTCTTGATAGTTATGTCCAGGAGCGACTATAACATTAACTTTCTTCTCCTGACCACAAACGCTACACTTTTCAAGCGAGTATCCGTTTACAGTACAGGTTGCCTGAACTGTTGAGTTTTCAACTGCAACATATGTATGCTGACCTGTAGGTGGCTTCTTATCAAGCTTTGCATCACCATTTGTGTCTCCACATCTTGAGCAAGCCTGAGTTGTATAGCCCTCTGTCTTACAGGTAGGCTCAACAACTGTTGATACGTGATCATGTCCCAATGCAGGAATGATTTCATTCTTTGTGTTTTCACACTCAAAGCACTTCATAACCTTAACGCCTGATTTAAGGCAGGTTGCAGCAGTGCCAGCCTCTGGTACTTCAACAGTATATGCGCACTCATGTCCACATGATGTGAATGCCATTACTGTAATTACTGTAACCAAGGCAAGAAGCAATAAAAGTAATTTCTTCATAAAAGTAAGTCCTTTCTCAAACGCTTAATGTCGCGTTTCATAAGTATATTTTACTATATAAGAGGGGATTTGTCAAGCAAATTGAGCATTTTCGTGCAAAAGCACAATATAAGGAGCTCTATTTTGTGTATTTTGCACAAATTCAAGCTTTTGTGTTACATGTCAAGCAATTTGTTTCAAAGTCAATTTGTCATAAGAAAAAAGAGCCCGCATTTAAGCGAGCCCTTTTGCTTTATTTTTCAGTTTCATCGGGGGGTGTGTTTGTATTTTCGCCATTTTCCTCGTTTTGTGATGCTTCGATTTCAGGAGCGCTTTGCTCTTCATCGTCGCTAATTCCGAGTGCCCTTTCAAGCTCACGGCGAGCCTCCTCCTCTTGACGCTTCTTTGCCTCGATTTCTGCCTGTCTGCGTTGATTTTCCTCTTCGCTTCTACGCTTTTTCTCGGTAACGAGCGCCTCTACCTCTTCCATAGTAGCGCCGTCTCTCATAGCGAATTCAAATTGCTCATCATCCATAATTTCGTTACGGAGCAAGAATTCGGTAATAAAGTCGAGCTTTTCTCTATACTTGGCAAGAGTATCCCAAGCAAGCTTATAAGCCTCATCAATAATTTTCTTGATTTCCGAATCGATTTTAGCAGCAGTTTGCTCTGAATATGTCGGAGTTGAGCTGAAATCTCTGCCAAGGAACACTGCGTCGCTTGAATGATCAGAGCCGAAGTGGATTGTTCCAAGCTCATCGCTCATACCGTAAACGGTAACCATCTTTCTTGCAACCTGTGTTGCCCTCATAATATCGTTAGATGCACCACCTGTATAGTCACCAAAGCACATTTGCTCTGCCACTCTACCACCGAGCATCATAGCGATTCTTTCCTTCATCTCCTGTTTGGATTCGCTGTACTTATCCTCAACAGGTGGAGTAAGTGTATAACCAAGCGCGCGTCCACTTGGAATAATGGAAATTTGACGAACAGGGTCTTGAGTTGGAAGAATGTGTGAAAGGATTGCGTGTCCTGCCTCGTGTGTTGCAGTATTGCGCTTTTCCTTATCGCTCATCTTCTTTGCCTTCTTTTGAGTTCCTACGGTTACCTTAATCATAGAATCCTCAATTTCAGCCATACCTATAAGTGCCTTACCGCGTCTTGCGGCAAGAAGTGCTGCCTCATTTAAGAGGTTAGCAAGGTCTGCGCCTGTAAAGCCGACGGTTGTTTGAGCAACCTTGCGAAGGTCAACGCTCTCCTCAAAGGGCTTTTCCTTTGAGTGTACCTTCAAGATTTCCTCACGACCAGTCAAATCTGGATAGCCAACTGTGATTTGTCTGTCAAATCTACCTGGGCGAAGAAGTGCTGAGTCAAGAATGTCAGGACGGTTTGTCGCTGCCATTACGATAATACCAGAATGACCGTCAAAGCCATCCATTTCAACAAGGAGCTGGTTGAGAGTCTGCTCTCTTTCATCGTGTCCACCACCAAGACCTGCTCCACGCTGTCTACCTACCGCATCAATTTCATCAATAAAGATGATTGCAGCATTTGAGCGTCTTGCATTATCAAAGAGGTCACGAACACGAGATGCACCGACACCTACGTAAAGTTCAACGAAATCAGAACCCGAAATCGAGAAGAACGGCACGCCCGCCTCACCCGCGACAGCCTTTGCAAGCAAGGTCTTACCCGTACCGGGAGGACCTACGAGAAGCACGCCGCGCGGAATTCTCGCGCCAAGCTTTGTAAACTTTGCGGGATCGCGTAAAAATTCAACGACCTCCTCAAGCTCCTCCTTCTCCTCGTCAGCACCCGCAACGTCCGTAAACTTAACGGGAGCGGAGTTACCCGAGGTAACCTTCGCCTTCGCCTTGGAGAACG
>JAZOCP010000235.1:0-6083 GCA_045596585.1 Eubacteriales bacterium | reverse complement strand
CACATAATAACGGTTTTTTAGTTGTAGGAATTGAAGATGAAAATACAGTTGTTCCAACTACTGAAATTGCACCTCTTTGTGATCACTTCCTTTATGAAAAAGACAAATATGATACATGGTTTTTAGACTAAAAATAGCCACACTGTGGCTATTTTTATCGTTTTAAAAGAAAAGAACCGCGAAATCGCGGTTCTTTTTTGTTTATGCGTAAATTGTTTCTTTGTTATCAACTACAGCTTCAACCTGAATACTTTCAACTACATCGTCCTTTGGAGTTACGCCATCTGGCTCATTTAATGATACCTCAATAGCGGTATCACTTATTGCACCATTATGAATATAAAATACGGTTCCGTCAATTATAACATAAGCGGAGCAATATAGTCCTTGATTTGCATTTGAAATGTTTGTAATTTTAAGCTGAAGGATAGAATATGCTGTATTTTCAAAGGCAGCAACTACTGCTTTGCCATTATCATTAGCTTTACCATCAGGTGTAACAGGGTTACCTGTCTCTAAAGCTATACCAGCTACTACACCATACTTAATAGCAAATTCTTCGCCAAGATATTCATTATATGCATTTATTGCTTCAATGTTTACAATAAGTGCATGAGCAATTGCATCCTTAACATCTTCTGGTAATGTTGTACCCTTCTTTGTAAAGAGTGCTGAATTTTCAATATCCTTGCCAAGATAATCCTCGCCACATACTGTACAGGTGTGCTTGTTCTTTGCATTTTCAAAATAGTTGTTATCAACATAAATCCAGTCAATTCTTACTGGGCTTTCAACACCATAATCGTGTCCCCAAGCTGGAGCTGTTGTTATTGCATAGGTTGTTGAACCAGCAACCTCTGTTGATTCAGTAATATTGTGCTTGTTTTCATACTTGTTTACAACCATAGTCTCAGTAATCTTAAAGCCACAATTGCAGTAATTCTCGTCGCTTACCCAGCCTGTAATTCCGTTCTCATCGCAAGTAGGGTCAGAAATGAGTCCCTCTACCATTGGGTGTGGAATACCAAGATATACTGTCCAAGCCTTGTAGCCTGAGCCGTCTGAGCAGTTTGAAAATACATCGGTTCTTGTGCCGATATTATCGGTTACTGTGTAAAGCACGATACCGTCACAGTTGTTGAACATACCCTTATTGAAGGATAGGTCTGTTGAATGGTTATACACATATAGAGGTGTTGTAAAGTCGCTTGAGCCTGCATGCTCAAATTCATATTCACTTGCATGTGTAACACCTTCCATTATATATAGTGTTTCAAGTGCTTTTAGGTTTTTAAATGGATAGTTTGTAATTGCAATATTTTTGCCAATATATAGGCTTGTTGCCTTCTCGTTATTTACAAATGCTTCTGTTCCAGCAAAGGTTACTTTGCAGTTATCCTCAAATGTAATTGATGCAAAATCAGTTAAACGGAATGCCTTTTTGCCTACACTGTAGGTTGAGCTTGCTTTGAAAACTAAATCATTTGTTGGATTTGTTTCATTAAATGCATTTTCTCCAAAATCATAGGTTGAATTTTCGCCACTAAAATCAGCGTATACCAATGCGGATTTTCCACTGAAAACACCGCTTGCAACTGTTAGTGTTAGATTATCTGCGCTTGCATCAAATTTTGTTAAGTTATTAGTAGAGTTGTAGCAACCACCATTAAACGTATAGGTAGAGCCCTCACCGAGAACAAGCTCAGTAAAGCTTGAACCATTAAATGCATTATTGTTAAAGATATATTTTGAATTCTTACCATTGATTAAAAGTGTTGTAAGTGAGCTTTTTCCAAAGCCGTAGGCATTTACAGTTACATCTAAGCCCTCGGCACTTGCATCAATTTTAGCAATTTTAGTACTACCATTAAAGCAATCATTAAATACATGGGTTGAATTTTCGCCCAATGTAATTTCTGTAATGAGTGTATTATAGAATGCTGAGCCGTTAAAGGTATATGAGGAATTTTTACCATTGATTAAAAGTGTTGTAAGCGCTGAATGGTCTCTAAATGCTTCGCCCTCAAATACTACTGTGATATTATCTGCACTTGCATCAAGCGTTGTAAAGGTCTTTTTGTTATCTCCACCGCTGAAGCAGTTTTTCTTGAATGTGTATGTTGAGTTTGGTGCTAATGTGATTTCTGTAATACAAATATCATTCAAGGAGCTTGTTGCAAATGAGTATGTGGAGTTTTCTCCGAATTTAAGTGATGTTATTGTACAATACAATTTACTTGAGAGCCATGGCGTAAACGCACTTGCATTAAGCGTTACATTCATATTACCGGCACTCATATCATATTCAGTTAAGTGTTCATTAATAAATGCTTGTTGACCAATTGTATAGTTACTTCCGGCTGTCAATACTACCTTTTCAATTGGACAATAAGTGAAGCAATAGTTTCCAAGTACATAGGTTGAGCCTGTACCAAAGGTTACTTTTGATAGATTTGGACAGTTTTCAAATGTGCTATTTGGAAAGGTCATATCAAAGTTGTCTGGTAAAACAAGCTCTGTCATATCATTGCCATAAAATGCATATGTGCTTGTAAAGTTATATTCACTGCTTGGCAAGAAATTAAGCTCTGCAATAGCGCAGTTATTGAACGCCTTATAAGCGAAATTATAGGTTGCGTTTTCACCAAAGGTGAGAGTCGCTATTTTCCCTCTGCCATCAAATGCGTTTGACATAAAGGTAACTGTGTGGTTACCTGCTGAAAGGTCGATAGTATTGATTATTTGCATATCGCGTTTTTCATTGTTAGGGCTATAGTAGCTACAGCTTGATGCAAAGGTTATATCTGTATTCTTTTCAACCACTATTTTTTCAACTCTACGCAAATTACCAATGTTTTGCACTTGTATAGTTGAGCCCTGTGCAAATGTAAGAATAGCAACACCGTATTCTACATTGTTATATTTTTCATAGTTTTGAGTTGTGATATTTACATACAAGATACCTTGTGGAATTGTAACTCCGTAAATGTTTCTTATCTTATAATCATCAAAGGCTTTTATTGCTGACAGAGTGTAAATGTAGTCGCCGTTTGCACCTGAGGTTGAAAAATCAAATATATCGCTTGCTAAAACGGTTATTTCTTCAAATGTTCCGTCATCATTTCTAATTGTTACTGAAACCTCAAAGCTTGTTGGGTCAAGTGTATATGCTCTTTCAACAGATTTATTACACATTGAGCAGGTATATTCCTTTGAGCCAAGAGCTGTTAAGGTTGCCTGCACGTGCTCACCTAAAACATAGTTATGCTCAAGCTTTTCGCCCCAGCTAAAGTACACGTTGTGTCCGCACTCTGTGCAGTTATAATCTGCGTATGCGCCATGCTCACAGGTTGCCTCGAGTGGTTCTCCTGTGAAATTATGCGCACAATCTGCAGGAACAACAACTTGGAAAATTGTGCTATTCGCTTCAAGATTTTGGAGCTTATTATCAGCTGATGTTATATTGTTCTTAAATAATACAGCTGCACCCATACCAAAGTCAAGCTCAAATTTATCTGTTACAACGTATGTACCATCCTCAAGCTTTTCATAAGCCTTAAGTGATGAGATTGTATTTTGTGTAACCTCTGAGGAGTTATATGCATCAGTAAATACAATTGTGCCCGTTGTCATTTGATAATAGTATGTGCCTGAAAGTGAACCGTCAATATAGTCTGTAACAGTTAGCTTTCCATATGCACCCTCTGCAATTGTATATTTTTCAAATGCAAGCTTATATGCAGGTCTTATTCCATATGCAACGTGATAGGTTGATGTGTTTTTATTTGCATATAGTCCATCACCACCACTTGGAATAGTACCTAACCAGTCATTAGTTAAGTACTCTGAAATCGCAGGAGTTGCATTTTCTGGCAATACAAATGAACCACCAAAAATTCTAATTACATCCTTTGTATTTTTTGTAAGGCCATAATTATAATAATTTACAGTTCCATCTACATAATCTGCTATATTATCATTTGTCCAGAAGGCCTCTGTCGCTGCCTCTGCTGGTAGGTAGAAGGTACCACCATATACTCTTAATTCAAATGACTGAGTATTGAAGGTATAATACTTATTATTATTTCTATTAACATTATCCTTGAATAGGGCTGGTCCATTAATTGTTACATTAGCACCCTCAAAAACCTCAACCATCGGTGCTCTATTGTTTATCTGAGTAATACTATAAAAGCCATAGCAATTTACTTTACCATAAATTCTTGTCCATGGATAGTGATTGCTTGTGGAGCCGTCACCATCAGCACCAAGCCACATTGTTGGGCAGTTGAGTGTAACGTCAACACCGATTACAGTTCTGTTAGCGCTACCGTTATAACCATGTGATTGGTCTTGGAAGAAATAATAGTTACCTTCCTTGCCATCAGGGTTTACTGCGTTAATTGTGCCTTCACCATAAATATGCTTACCTGAACGTTGTGAACCCATAAAGCCACTTGAGTTCTTTGTAATAGTGATAGTAAAGCCATTAAGAATAAGAACAGATTGTCCTTGGTTCAAAACACTAACACCTGTGTTTGCATCAATGTCAGCCATCAAAATTGCAGCAGTGCTTTCATTTGTCATGGCATAGTTAACCTCAGCAATGGTGTAGCACTCCTTAGCTACACATCTAAATAGCTTTGTGTCCTCGGTAAATGACACGGTTTCTCCAGCCTTGTAGGTACGACCATTTTCTGTGTACCAAACAAGCTGGTAGCCATCCTGTCCTGTATAGGTGTTTGATGATGTTGTAGGAAGTGTAAACTCTTCTCCCTTTCCAACTGTTTGCTTACCACCACTATATGCTGTTGTATCAAGAGACGTTGTATCACTTGTTGTCTCTTGAGTGTTCATATAGGAAATAGTAATTGTTTCTCCCTCGGTTGCTATCTCTTCTGCGAACACTGTGCTTGTCATAGCAACTATGTTGGCAAGAATTAATAGTAGCACTAAGGCTAAACATAATTTTCTTTTCATACTTTCCTCCATATTGCGCTTTGCGCGTATATTATTGATATTAATATATTAACATATATTTGAAAAACTGTCAAGTTAAACAAAAAAACAAAAAAATGCCTCATTTTTATAAAATATGCGCAAAAAGTTGCATTTTTAGATTGGCAAACAGCTGATTGGTATGAAATTTTTTGGTTGGTTTAAACAAGAATAAGCTGTATGTTATTTTTTTGTGAATTTTTCAAAAAATAATGGTGGAATATGCTTTATAGATCCTATCGCTACGCTACAGGATAACATATTGATATATGAAAAAAGCGCCTAAAAAGGCGCTTTTCATTGTAGATTTTTTGACTGCACGGTCGATTGAGGCGGAGGCTTCTCCGTTTTCAATTGCCTTACCCTTGGCTGCAATTGCCTCTTCACTTGTGCCATACAACGCATAAATAATGGCGAGGAGTGTCGTGCTTGGGCTGAATTTTTGATTAATATCAAGCGCTTTTTCTGAAAGCTCAATTGCTTTTTCGTAGTTGTTTTCTTTAAAATAAAGCTGTGCCTTGTTGTGATAAGCTGTTATGTATTTGGGGTCGTAATGGATTGCAAGGTCGTAGTTTTTGTGTGCCTCGGCACTTAATTCCTCTTTAGAATATAGATGGCCGAGGTTACTATAAAAGGCTGATGTAGCATAGCCGTTTTTTATTGCACTTTCGTAAATTGTGATTGCGTGTGCTTCCTTATTTACAGCAGAATAGTTAAGTGCAAGGAAAAGATATGTTGCGCGATAGTCAAGAGTTTTTTCACATTTTGGCTTTATTGACTCTAAGATCTTAATTGATCTTTTATGCTTGCCTTTAATAAATAAGTAGGTTGCAAAAAGCAATTTTCTACGGCATTTGGCATCTGTATCAAATGCGCCCTGCGTTTCCTTGAAAAGCTTTTGCTCTGCACTATTGATTGCCCTTTTATAATCATCAATAAAGAGCTTTACCAAAAGCAAGGCGCTTTAGAAATGCTCAAAAAATTCAAAGCAAATGGTGTTAAAATGTGCATTGCAACCGCAACTGAGCAAAAGGAAGCTATGAGTGTTTTAAAAAGGCTTGGTGTTTTAGATTATTTTAGTGAGA
>JAZOCP010000234.1:0-3581 GCA_045596585.1 Eubacteriales bacterium | reverse complement strand
TATTTTTACTTTTCTTTTTTCTTTTTATAAGCGTTTTGGTACTTATTACACTTTTTAAAATACAAATTTTGGGATTTGATGATTATCAAAAAAGAGTTATTGAGCAATTGACGATGGAAACGAAGGTAAATCCTTTAAGAGGTGTAATATATGATAGAAATGGTGCAGTTTTAGCAAGTAACAAGACGGTTTGGGTGTTGTATTTGATACCTAAAAAGATTAATGACCCCGAGTTCATAGCACATGAAATTTCAAACATATTAGAGTGCGACTACGATAAAATTTACCAAAAAGCAATAAAAAAAGGATATAAGTATCAAATACTTGAGACAAATTTAACAGAAGAAAAAACAAAATTAGTAAGAGAATTTATATCTAAATATAATTTAGAGGAGCAAATTGAGCTAAATTCAAGTAGTAAGCGATATTATCCGATGAGTAATCTGGCATCGCACACGCTTGGATTTGTAAATGCTGATGGAGTTGGAATATACGGTCTTGAAAAGGTTTATAACAACATCTTGGAGGGAACAGGAGGTAAATACATTACAGCGCAAGATGCACAAAGCTCTGATATGCCATTTCAATATAAAACATATATAGAAAATGAAAATGGATATAATTTAGTATCCACGATAGACACTTATATTCAATACCAGCTTGAATTACAGCTTAAAAATGCATCAATAGAGTCGGGGGCACAAAATCGAGCTGCAGGAATAGTTATGGACCCTAAAACGGGTGAAATTCTTGCTATGGCAGTATATCCAAGCTTTGATTTAAATGAACCATATGTATTAGATCCTGATTCGCAAAACATGTTAAATCAATACGAAAGTGACACCAAAGAATATAGAAATACATATTTAAATTTACTTTACAGCATGTGGAATAATAAGGCAGTAAGTGAATTATATGAACCAGGGTCAACGTTTAAGCTTGTAACAACCTCGGTTGCATTGCAGACAAAGGCTGCGTCTTTGTCTAATTCGTTTTTATGTACTGGCTCACTTAAAATTGATGGGTATTATCGAGCTATTAGCTGTCATAAACGCAAAGGTCATGGTAATTTGACCTTTGCAGAGGCACTGCAACAATCATGTAATCCATCAATGATGAAATTAGCTTTTTCAATAGGGAAAGAGCGATTTTATAATTATTTTAAGCAATTTGGATATGCAGAAAAAACAGGAATTGATCTGCCATCTGAGGCAAGTGGATATTATCATAAATATGAAGATTTTTCTAATGTATCACTCGCTGTTTATTCTTTTGGTCAAACATTTAAAACAACCGCAATACAACAATTAAGAGCGGTTAGTATTGTTGCAAATGGTGGATATTCTGTAGAGCCACACTTATTAAAGTGTATAGTAGATAATAATGGTAATGAAATATATGAATATGAGGCTCATAAGGGTGAGCAAATAATTTCAGCTGATGTTTCAAAGACAATATCAAGTATATTAAAAGAAGGTGTTGAAGGAGACGGAGGCGCGAAAAATGCATATGTACCAGGCTATAGTGTTGCAGCAAAAACAGGAACTTCCGAAAAGAAGGATAAATACGATGAAGAAGGAAATACATCGTACAGAGTTTCTTCTTGCGTAGCTTATGCGCCATCTGAAGATGCACAGGTAGCTGTTATTATTTTAGTAGATGAGCCAACTGTTGGAAGCAAATACGGAAGCGTGGTTGCTGCTCCATATGTTGGTGCATTACTTGAATCAATATTGCCTTATATGGGCGTTAAGGCTACATATAACGAAAATGATATTGAGCACCAAGAAATTATAGTGCCGAGCTTAGTAGATATGAAAATTGAAAATGCAAAGAAGGAACTTGAAAATTTAGGGATATCATATGAAATAATAGGCCAAGGAGAAACAGTTTTATCACAAATACCAGCATATGGTAGCGAGATTTATAAAAAAAGTGGTAAAGTGATGCTATATACAACTAATCAAGAATTTACACATACAAAAGTGCCCGATTTAATTGGCAAAACGGCAGAAGAGGCTAATTTATTGCTTGTAAATTCAAATTTAAATGTAAAAATCGAAGGAGCAACAAATTTTGTATTTGGTAAAAAAGCGATAGTAGTGTCTCAAAGTCATATTCAGGACATATATGTGCCTAAACAAACAGTTATATCAATAAAAATACTATTTTTGGATGAAGAGGAATAAATGAATATATCTAAAATTATCCTTTCTAATGAGATTATATATACAAATATACACTTGGATTTCGAAATTACTGGAATTGTTTCCGATTCACGTAATGCACATAATGGTTGTGCTTTTGTAGCGATTAAAGGCGAAAATCGTGACGGGAATGATTATATAAATGATGCAATATCTAAAGGGGCGATAATCATAGTTACCGAGGAGAAAAATGCCAATTATGAAATTCCGATAATAGTAGTTGAAAATATAAGAAGTACTTATTCCAAGATGCTATCAAGATACTATAATTATCCTACTGAAAATATGAAGGTTATAGCTGTGACAGGAACTAATGGAAAAACAACAACCTCGCATTATTTATATAACATTTTAAAATATGCAAATATGAAATGCGGAATGATTTCAACAATAGAATGCTTAATAATGGACAAGAAAGAGCCCGTGAATGGTGGTGGCGAGGTTGAAGATATATATTCGGCAATGACAACTCCAGATCCAGGAAATTTATATAAATTATTATATAAAATGAAGAAAAAAGGAGTTGAATATTTAATAATTGAAACCTCTTCTCACGCACTTAAACAAAGACGATTAGATGGAATTAATGTTGATATAGCTATATTTACAAATCTTTCACCAGAGCATTTGGATTACCATACAACAATGGAAGATTACTTTATTACTAAGTCATTATTGTTTGAAAAAGCTAAAGAAGGAATAGTAAATATAAGTGATGATTATGGCAAAAAGCTTTTATCAAAATATGAACATATGCACACAGTTTCATTTGATAGTGCTGGTATTGGAAGAATTGAAAATATATACTTTTGTGAAGGAACTACCAAATTTATTTTTAATTTTAGAGGTGAAAGTATAGAGCTTGAAACTGTTTTGCAGGGCGAATATAACGCTATGAACGCAACTTTGGCTGCTTATGCTGCAAAACTATTAAATGTTGATAATAATGCAATCAAAGATGGCGTAAAAAGCACCTTGGTATCTGGACGCTTAGAACAGGTTTATAAAAACGTATATATAGACTATGCTCATACACCTTTAGCAACTGAAAATGTTCTTATAACCTTGAAAAAAACTTTGAATGGAAAAAAGATTATAGCTTTATTTGGATGTGGTGGTGAAAGAGACAAAACAAAAAGAGCGGAAATTGGTAAAATTGTATCTAAATATTCGGATGTGGCAATAATAACCTCTGATAATTCAAGAAATGAAGATTTGTTTGATATTATAAAAGACATAATTGTTGGAATAAATACAAGCAAACCATACTTTGTTATACCAGACAGAAAAAATGCAATTATATATGCAATAAAACATCTTGTAAATGATGACAGCGTTTTAATTTTGTTAGGAAAAGGACATGAAAATTACCAA
>JAZOCP010000233.1:0-4376 GCA_045596585.1 Eubacteriales bacterium | reverse complement strand
TGTTGAATTGTTTTTGCCCTTGCCACAAAGAAATCCAACAACCATTTCTTCATCGGTATAACCAAGCTTTTTTAAATGGTCGTGCAACGCACCAAAGCTATTAGGTGCAAATCCGAGTCCAAAATGCTTTATTACCGTAGTAGATAAATTCCTTTTATTTACTAAATATTTCATCGCTTCCGCACCATATTTAGGGTCAAAAAGCGCATTTCTAAAATATTTAGCAGCCTCTTTGTTCATGTCAAGCACTCTTTGACGTGTAACCTCTTTTTTTCCAGTAAAGGTAGAAGTGTTTTCAGGAATAGTGATTCCACTTCTCTCGGCAAGTGCTCTGACTGCAGAAATATAGTCAAGATTTTCCATACGCATAACAAATGTTATTGCGTCACCACCAGCACCACAACCAAAGCAATAAAATGATTGTGTAGAAGGAAAAACAGTAAAAGATGGTGTTTTTTCACTATGAAATGGACATAGTCCATTAAAATTTGAACCAGCTCTTTTTAGATTTATGTATGAAGAAATAACGTGCTCGATATCATTTCTTGCCTTTATATCTTCAATAATGGCAGGAGAAATATTCATAGCGTTCTCTTCCACATTCCGGGAACATAAAGCTCCCTAAATAAATCAATCGCATAACGATCAGACATACTTGAAATAAAATCACAAACACATCTTTCAACTGGTTCTTCAAAAGTGTTTTTATAATAAATTTCAGGCATTTCGTTTGGCTTTTTAAGAAAATATTCAAATAGAATTCTTAACATCTCTATTGATTTTTCTTCCTCGGCCTTAGCAACCTTATTTCGATATACTCTTTCAAACAAAAATGAACGCAATTTCATTGTTGCATCCCAAAAAGGTTCTTGCATACGAACATATGGCTTGTCCATGCTTTCACTTATAACAGCAGAAACCATGCGGTTTATTCTTTCGCCATGACCTGTACCAAGTATTTCAATAAGCTCATTAGGAATATCATCTATAGAAATTATTCCACCGCGAATTGCATCATCAATATCATGATTAATATAAGCAATTCGGTCCGCAATTTTAATTATTTGACCTTCAAGCGTTGATGCCTCAGAATCACCTGAATGATTAAGAATAGCATCCTTTACCTCCCAAGTCAAATTCAAGCCTTGTCCATTGTTTTCAAGCTTTTCAACAACCCTTACACTTTGCTTATAATGGGCAAATTCCTTCGAATAAAAAAGCTGCATTGCATGCTCACCAGAATGACCAAAAGGAGTATGACCTAAGTCATGGCCAAGTGCCGCCGCTTCGCAAAGGTCTTCATTAAGTCTTAGTGCGCGTGCAATAATACGAGCGATTTGAGTAACCTCGAGCGTATGTGTCATACGTGTCCTAAAATGCTCATCTTGAGGGAAAATAAACACCTGAGTCTTATGCATTAGCCTTCTAAATGATTTAGAGTGAATTATACGGTCTCTATCTCTTTGAAACTCAGTACGGTTAGGACAAGCTGCTTGTTCTTTTTCTCTGCCTTTTGTGTCAGCAGTTTTAAAAGCATATGGTGAAAGAAAGCTTTTTTCTCTTTCGCAAAACATTTCACTAACTGTCATATTTTACCTCCTTGTTAGATATAATATAAATACGCAAAAAAAGCACCTAATACTTTTTTTGCGTATTATTTATAATCAATTCTTTGTCCTTTTTTTGTTGGAATTACTTTTCCGTTAAATGTATCAATTATTAAATCTGAAAACTCAGAAGAAAATTCACTTCTAATTGCATACTCAATAAGCACGTCTTCTGAAAACTGACAATTATCAATTATTACATTATGTTGTTGCAATAAGGTTGAAACTTTTCCATAATCGGAATAATTACATTTTAAACTAAAAACGTCATAGTCCTCATACACTACTATTTTTGCTGAATTCAAGGACATAGATGCAGCAGTTGAATAAGCCCTTGCAAGTCCACCTGCTCCTAATAAAATGCCTCCAAAATATCGTGTAACCACAACCAAAACATCGCTAATGCCTGACATTCTAATTGCATTTAAAACTGGCATGCCAGCTGTACCTTGTGGCTCATTATCGTCGGAATATCGAGCAATATTTTCACCAATTACATATGCAAAAACATTATGAGTTGCATCTTGATATTCCTTTTTCTTTTGTTTAATAATTTCAAGTGCTTCTTCTTCATTTTTTACAAATGTAGAAAACCCGATAAATTCCGATCGTTTCTCTATGTATTGAATTTTTGAGGGCTCGCTAATTCTTTTAATTTTCTTGCTCATTATTCCTCCTTTTTTAATTTTAGACAATTGTAAAAATCATTTTTTATAGTTTGAAAATCTATTTTTAGTTTTCTCATCAACCCAAGCATAAAGCTCTGTACCATCATTGGTGTACTCTGTTGAAATTATCTCTGCATTTTGATAAAATAAGTTTAATTCACTCTGATTTGTATATGGAAATAAAAAATACTCTCTTGTTTTACCATATCGGCATAAGGATTCAAGCTGAGCAACCAATTCATCGCAACCAATTTTTTCCTTTAAAGAGACATTTACAACTCTTCCTCTTGATGAATTAAAATATCTTAAATCGAATAATCTCTCACTCGTGCACATGTCAGATTTATTGAAAACATATAGTATTGGTTTTGCGCTTACACCAAGCGAATCTAAAATCTGTTGAGTGACTTGCATATGCTCATAGCACTCTTCGTCTGAGGCATCTACAACATTAATTAAAAAATCGCAAAATACTGCCTCTTCAAGTGTCGAGCGAAATGCGTGAACTAAATGATGAGGTAATTTTCTAATAAATCCTACAGTGTCAGTAACTAACATTGAAATACCACTTGGTAAATCGTACTTTCTTGTGGTAGGATCAAGAGTTGCAAATAGCTTGTCCTGAGCAAGTATGCCAGCATTAGTTAAATAATTTAAAAGTGTTGATTTTCCTGCATTTGTATAGCCAACAATACAAGCCTTGGGAATATTCGATCTTTCACGCTGTGCACGCATTACTTGTCTGTTTTTTTCAAGCTCATTCAATTCGTTTTGTAAATATGAAATTCTGCTTGCAAGCCTACGCCTATCAATTTCAAGCTTACTCTCACCCGGGCCACGAGTACCAATACCGCCTCCCAAGCGTGACATATCTTTTCCCTTACCAATTAATCTTGGTGCGGTATATTTTAACTGTGCGAGTTCAACCTGTACCTTTCCCTCTGCACTTGTGGCATGAAGCGCAAAAATATCAAGTATAAGCATGCTTCGGTCAATTACGTCACATTCTGTCGCATTCTCAATATTCTTAATTTGTGCAGGCGATAGCTCACAGTCAAATATAATATTGCTAATGCTGTTATTTGAACATAACTCTTTGAGCTCATCAAGCTTACCTTTGCCTATGCAAGTTGCGGCATCAGGTACATTTTTCATTTGTGTAACACGAGCAAAGACACATGCCCCTGCTGTATCGGCAAGTCTTTCAAGCTCATCAAGTGATTTTAAGCACTCTTCCTCATGCCCTTGAGGAAATATACTTACAAGTATAGCCTTGTTCTCCATTTTACCGCTCCTTTCACTAAAGAAAATTAAAAGGGTAAGAAACTTCATAAGCTCTTACCCAATTTAACTAAATTATTTTGCTTTGTTAAGCTTATTTAAAAACTTTTCAACGCGTCCACCAGCATCTACAAACTTTTGCTTACCTGTGTAGAAAGGATGGCACTTTGAGCAAATTTCAACAGAAATATCGCCCTTTGTTGTCTTTGTAACAACAGTGTTACCACAAGCACATCTAATTGTTGCTTCCTTATATTCAGGATGAATTCCAGACTTCATTATTTTCACCTCTTCGTTTCAAAAGTATAATTTTCGCTTTATTATACAACACATATATAAGAAAGTCAAGTGTTTTTTTAAATATTTTTAAATTTTTGTTTCTATTTCTTTGCGCAATCGTTTTATAATCTTTTTTTCTAAGCGTGAAATATATGACTGCGAAATTCCAAGCATATCGGCAACCTCTTTTTGTGTTTTCTCCTCATGTCCATCAAGCCCAAACCTTAGCTTAATAATCAACTGTTCCCTATTGTTTAGCTTACTTATTGCTTCTGAAATAATTTTACTATCTTCACTCGCTTCTATCGATTTATAAACAGAATCCTCCTCTGTGCCCAATACGTCAGATAATAAGAGCTCATTTCCATCCCAATCAGTGTTTAATGGCTCATCCATTGAAATTTCAAACCTTCTATTACAACTTTTTCTTATATACATAAGAATTTCATTTTCTATGCATCTTGATGCATATGTAGCAAGCTTGATATTTTTATCTTTTTTATATGTATGAATAGCTTTTATTAATCCAATTGTACCTATT
>JAZOCP010000232.1:0-4560 GCA_045596585.1 Eubacteriales bacterium | reverse complement strand
TGCCAAATCAAAGCGCACAGTATATATTTTGGAAGGTAACTGACGAGGAAATAAATCGTCTTGTGCGTGATAAAATTGATGTTGACGTTTGGGTAAACGAGCTAACTAAGGAGCAAATTGATGCGTGCCACAAGGCAGGCTTAGTTGTTAACTGCTGGACAGTTGACGACCCTAAAAAGGCAGAGGAGCTTGCCCAATTTGGAATTGACTATATTACCTCAAATATACTTGAATAAAAAAGGACACTCCTGTGTCCTTTTTCTTTTATTCTGTTGGAGCTTTCCCAAAGCGCTTTTTGTATAGTCGATAAAATGATGAATAATCGTGGAAGCCACACTCGTGACACGCTTCAATTACGCCCTTGCCACGCGCCAGCTTTTTATTAAACAGAATTAATCGCTTTGCTATTATGTAGCTATGAACTGAAGCGCCTGTTGCGCTCTTAAACACTCTTGAAACCTGTGAGGGGCTAATGTGCATATGCTCTGCTATTTTTTCAATAGTTATGTCGCTTGTTAAATTTTCATTTACATAGGAAATTATCTCATTATTAAAGTCTGCCCTTTGTGTGCCCTCTCCCTTTTCATAAAAGGCACGTAAAATATCGCTAAGCAAGGAAAGAAGTGGGTATAAAATCGCATCGTTTGGCTCTAAATACTTGCTGTTTTCAAACATTTTTTCAATATATGTTATTGCACTTGTGCCAAAAAGCTCTCCCTCTGTGTACATGTTTCTTTGACCAAGCGCCCTTTGTCTATATGGCTCTAACACCTTTGGAGAAATGCCTGTTTTTAAAATGGCAGACGGGGAAAAATTAAGCACGTATCTTTCATATTCTGTACTTTTGTTTACTATTAGCCTATGCGTTTCACTTGAGCGCATTAGCATAATCGCCCCTGAGTGAAGCTTGTATAAATTGCCCTCAACCATATAGTCAACATCACCGCGTACAAGACAAAATAGCTCATAGGTATCGTGAATATGTGACTCAAAATCGTCTCTTTTTGGCATTTTATCAACCGAATGTGAAAGGACTATTCCCTCTCCCATTATCTCTTTTACTACTCCCATTTATTTAGCCCCCTTGCTTTTCTATATTAAATTTATCACATCGTGACAAGAAATACAATATATTTTGATATAAAAAGCAATTGTATTGTAAAAATGTTTGTTATATAATATAGTTATAAGAGCTTAAAATGTGGAGGAAAAAATGAAGCTTACATTTCGTTGGTACGGTCAAGGTGACCCTATCTCTCTTGAAAAAATAAGTCAAATTCCTAAAATGAGCGGTATTGTTTCCGCGGTTTATGATGTTAAGCCTGGTGGAATTTGGTCAAACGAAAGCATTTTGGCAATTAAAGCCGAGGCGGAAAAAAACGGACTTGAATTTGAGGTCGTTGAAAGTGTGCCTGTGCCAGAGGAAATTAAATATGGTGGCGAAAATGCTGATTTACTAATTGAAAATTATTGTGAAAACGTACGTCGTTTAGGAAAAGCGGGTGTTAAGTGCATTTGCTACAACTTCATGCCTGTTTTTGACTGGCTAAGAAGTGAGCTTGAAATGGCGCACTCAAATGGCGCTAACTCTCTTGCTTATAATGAGGAAACTGTGCTTTCAATGAACCCACTTACAAGCTCCCTTTCATTGCCTGGTTGGGACGAGAGCTACTCAAGGGAGGAATTAAAATCCTTAATTGAGCGCTATCGTTTAATTGGCAAAGAGGGTCTTTGGGCTAACCTTGAGCGCTTTTTAAAGAAGGTTATTCCTGTTGCAAGCGAGGCAGGGGTTAATATGGCAATTCACCCTGATGATCCACCGTGGGATATTTTTGGGCTACCAAGAATTATAACAAATGAAGAAAACCTTGAAAGGTTTTTAAATATTGTTCCTATGAAGGAAAATGGTCTTACCTTCTGCACAGGCTCACTTGGTGCAAGCCGTGATAACGACCTTGTAAAAATGGCAGGCAAATTTGCAAAAAGAATTCACTTTTTACACCTACGCAACATAAAAATCACAGGCGAGCGCGAGTTTTACGAGGTTGGTCACCCAACTGAGTGTGGCTCAATTGATATGTTTGGAATTACACTTGCGCTTGTTAAAAACGGCTTTGATGGCTATGTACGTCCCGACCACGGACGTATGATTTGGGGTGAGCGTGGAAAATATGGCTATGGCCTTTACGACCGTGCCCTTGGCGCAACCTACATAGCTGGTCTTTTTGAGGGAATTGAAAAGCTTCTCGAGGTTAAAAATGAAAAGTAGAACTATTGAAGATTTTTTTGGCGATAAATTAAGCTCAGTTGAAAAATGGGAATCAAGTCGCGAGGAAATAAAGAATTTCTTTCTTGATACCGAATATGGCGCTCTTCCCTGTGAGCTTACATATAAAACCACTAAAGAGAGCCAGCCTGTAAATTTTGCAGGCAAGGCAGAGTGGGAAGCAGTGTTTTTCGAGTTTACAAATGGCGAAAAATTCCACACTGTAAGGACAGAATTAATTTTGCCAAAAAACAAGGAAAACACACCTGTTTTTGTCTATATTGACTTCTCTAAGGAAACACCAAGCAAATACCTCCCTGTTGAGGAAATTTTAGACGGTGGCTTTGGTATTTTCAAGGTTTATTATGAGGATGTAACAACTGACAATGGCGACTTTGAAAATGGTCTTTGTGCGCTTTTTGGCAAGGGTGATTATGGTAAAATCTCTGTTTGGTCCTATATGCTACGCACAATGGCAAGCTATCTTGACACAAAAGAGGGTCTTGGCAAATATGCAGTTATAGGTCACTCACGACTTGGTAAAACTGCTATGCTAACAGCAGCGCTTGATACTCGCTTTGATTTAGCTTGTATCAACAATAGTGGTTGCTGTGGCGCTTCCCTTTTTCATGGTAAGAGTGAGGGAAATGAAAAAATAAAGGAAATAACAGATGTTTTCCCGTTTTGGTTTACAAAGGGCTTTAAGGACCTTGCCGGCAAGGAGGACACCCTCCCCTTTGACCAGCATTTGCTCCTTGGCCTAATTGCACCACGCTCAGCGGTAATTGGTTGTGCAAGGGAGGACGTTTGGGCTGACAACGAGGGCGCCTTTTACTGTGTTGCACACGCAATGCGCGTTTGGGAGCTATATAATCACACCGCGAACAAAATTCTTGGACACGCCTCAGCTTATATTCGCGAGGGTAGTCACTTCCTTTCAAGATATGACTGGAATGTTTATATGACAAAATTTAAGGAGCTTATAGATGAGTTTAAATAATAAAATCGCAGTAATTACAGGCGCTGGTGGAGTTTTATGCTCTTCATTTGCAAAAGCACTTGCCACCGAGGGTGCAACTGTTATTTTGCTTGATATTAATAAGGAAAGCGCTGATTTAGTTGCAAACGAAATTAAGAGTCTTGGTGGATGTGCCTTTTCCTATGCTTGTAATGTTTTAGATAAGGACGCAATTGAGTCCGTTCATCAAACAATTTTAAAAAATCACGGAAAATGTGACATTTTAATAAATGGCGCTGGTGGAAACAACCCACGTGCAACGCTTGACAAGGAATATTACGAGGCTGGGGATGAAAAAAGAGATGATATTAAGACTCTTTTCAACCTTGATAAGGCAGATTTCGGCTTTGTTTTCGACCTAAATTTAATGGGTACACTTTTGCCAACACAGGTGTTCTCTTGCGATATGCTTGACCGTGACGGAGTAATTTTAAATGTGTCCTCTATGAACGCATTTAGACCTCTTACAAAAATACCTGCTTATAGCGCTGCAAAAAGTGGTGTATCTAACCTAACCGAGTGGCTTGCAGTTTATTTTGCAAAATCCGGAATTAGAGTTAACGCAATTGCCCCTGGCTTTTTTGTAACTAAGCAAAATGAGGCGCTATTATTTAAAGACGGTGAGCCAACTGCACGTACTGAAAAAATTCTACGTGCAACTCCTATGGGTCGCTTCGGAAAGCCAGAGGAGCTACTTGGTACACTTTTATATCTTTGCGACAACGAAAAATCAAGCTTCGTTACAGGTATAGTTGTGCCTGTTGACGGTGGCTTTAGCGCTTATTCGGGGGTTTAATATGAGACTTTGTGCATTTGCCGATGAGGCAAGCGAAAGCTTAGAGGGTCAAATTGTAGCCCTTAAGCGAAACGGAATTTCTCGCCTCGAAATAAGAGGCGTTGATGGGGAAAACATAAGCGTAATTTCCCACGATAAAATTAAAGAAATCAAAAAAATGCTTGACGAAAACGAAATTAAGGTTTGGTCAATTGGCTCCCCTATTGGAAAAAATGACCCAGATAATAATTTCGACAAGCAAATTGAGGTTTTCAAGCACGTGTGCGAAAGCGCCCAAATTTTAGGTGCTGAAAAAATCAGGATGTTTAGCTTCTTTTCAAAAAACGAGTCTCTTGTTATGAAGCGACTTGGTGAGCTTTTAAAGAATACACCAAAGGGTATTACCCTTTGCCACGAAAATGAAAAGGGTATTTACGGTGACACGGCAGAGCGCTGCCTCAAGCTGCATCGTGCACTGCCTCGCCTTGGTTGCGTTTTTGA
>JAZOCP010000231.1:0-23373 GCA_045596585.1 Eubacteriales bacterium | reverse complement strand
AGCACAAGACCAAGAAGATGCAGTTCAGAATTCCAGTTCTGTTCTCGTTATTACTTCAAATCATAATCGGTATATTATTATTAATTTTAGGACTCGAGGGGGTATTATTCTAATGAACAAGCAAATGACAAGGAAGCAAGGCTTTAATAAGCAAAATAATTATAACAATCGCAATAACTATAACAAGAATTCAAGCATTTACCTACAAAGCAAGAAAAAGGCAAGAGAAGAGTATAAGGCGATTATGCGCCAAAGACGTAGTGCACATCCTGACCATCCACTAAGAGATACTATTTTCGCAGTTTTAGCGTGCTTTATCACAATTGGACTTGGTGCACTATTCGTAGGTATTTCAATAGGCTATTTGCCACTAATTATTGGCGGTGCAGTCTTGGTTGGCGCTGAGATTATTAGCGCAATCATTGTACTTATAGTTACGATAGTTAATTTATCATAGGCGAGCACACATTATATAAGCCACAAACTAAAAAGGGACAGCATAAGACTGTCCTTTTTAATCTTTCGGAGGAAATTGTTATAAGTAATAAATACTATAATATAGCAAAAATGCTAATCCTTAAAAGGGATTTTGAAAAGGCCCTTACTGCCCTTATTATAGGGGTTGAGAGGGGCTGTGCCAAATGCGCATATGGCGTAGCGTACCTTGCTCATATGCTTGATTCAAGTCAAATGAGCGAGGACGAGGCACAAAGAATATTTAATCCGTTTTATTATCAATTAAAGGCTATGGCAGAGGCGGGAGATGATGAAGCATCAACCATGGTTGCAAAATCCATATTCCTTGGCTTTGTAGAGGATGACGAGTCGTATTTCGAGTGGTTAGAAGGACCCCTTGAAAACAACTACCCACCAGCAATAGAGCTACTTCGAGAAATTGAACAGAGTGAGGAGTCTATCCTTGAAGAAACCGAGGTGTACGATAAGCATGGTATGCCAATATTGCAAGAGTCTATAATTGGGTGTGAGCTTGATTTATCAAGCGATGAATCAATAGACCATTTTACCGATTTGCTTCATAAAAAGAATCTTGGAAATGCTTCAGCCTTGCGTGGCGAGGTTACTAAAACCGAGCTTGAGGACTATAACGATATAGTAGAGCTTTTAGAAGAAAATAAAAAGCAGGACGAGCTTAATAAAGCAAGCTTTGAGGGCAAATACGACATAGCTTGAAGAAAAGAGGTATTTATGAACAAACTTAGTTATCTTGACCTTTCAAACATAGTTAGCGAGGTGCTTGAGGAAACACTTGGAATTGAACAGAGTGAGCTATATAGCATAAGTGGACTTATTGACTATTCAGCCTATGAGTCCAATCAAACTGTCGTTGAAATTGATATCGACGACGATGAGGCAATCACAGGTGATTACTTACGAGCACGCAATAAGTTTATTTCAGTAGCCTACAACCCATATAAGGAAAGGGCGTACATAAGAATTATTCTTGGCACAAGGTGTAAAAACCCATATCTGGCTAATAACCAAATCGATATATTTTCCAAAAGCTCAAAATACGCAAGGACATTTGAAATTGAGGACGCAGAGTGCGACCGTGGGCTATGCTTAAAATCAAGCTTTGAGTGCTTAACCGAGCGTGAGCTAAGAGAGGGCCTTAGTGAGGTTCTCGAGCTATTTTTGGACGAGGAGTTTACAGACTCCTTAAGACCATTTAGCCATTATTTTAATGATTGAGAGGTATTTGAATGCAAACTAAAGGCGGATTAAAGGCGAAATACGAAAGACTATTTTCAAACGGGCTTATGTACATAGCTAAGGGTGAAAGCGCCCTTGGTGAGAAGTACCTAAACGAGGCAGCACTTCAATTCAAGGAATACATTTTAACCCTCGGTGGGGACGAACGTACAGAGGGCAAGGAGTGGTTTCTTGAGCTGTGCGGTCATATCAAGGACATACGCAATCAAAAGCTCCCAGAGAGGGGCGAGGCAAGAGCCAATTACGAAAATGAGGGCGCGGGTGAATCCTTAGCACTTTCAGAGGCAGACGTGCCAAACGTTAGCTTTGATGACGTAATCGGACTTGAGAAGGTCAAGGAGCAAATCAATGATATGATAATTTACCCCAAAAGGTATAAGGAGCTATATGAGCTCTTTAAGAAGAAATCTGGCGGTGGCATACTCTTGTATGGCCCTCCAGGTAATGGAAAGACGATGATAGCAAAGGCAATTGCAAAGGAAACAGACTCTGTATTTTATGCCGTTAAGTTTTCCGACCTTGCAAGTAAGTGGTTTGGTGAAACTGAGGGAAAAATCAAAGCGTTGTTTGAGGAGGCAAGAAACGCGAAAAGTGCAGTAATTTTCTTTGACGAGATTGATGCCATAGCTTCTAAAAGACAGGAGTCCTCACCTATTGACAGGGCAGTATGCGAGCTACTTACCCAAATTGATGGTATTAACAAGCCAGGTGGTAGCTTAACTATACTTGCGGCAACTAACCGTCCTGAGGTACTCGACCCTGCGATATTAAGACCAGGGCGATTTGATGAAAAGATATATATTCCATTGCCAGAATCAAAGGCACGTCAAAGAATGCTTGAGAGAAAGCTCAATGGCATTCCATGCTCGATAGAGGACTTTAGCGAGCTTGCAGACCTTTGTAGTGGCTTTTCCGGTGCTGAAATTGAGCTTGCGTGCGAGAAGGCAAAGCAAAGCGTAATTAGGCGCATTATCAAGGAAAAGACAGACGAGGCAAGAATATCAAGAGAAGATTTAATAAAGGCGATAAACAGCGTTAAAATAGCTTAAAAATTATTTTGAGGAGAATTATAATGAAAGCATATATTACTTGTAAAAACAAAGAACACGGAAAGCTCTATTTTTATCTTGTAGCAGATGGTAGTGAGCACTATTTATTCTCATACCACTACAACAAGAAGACCCAAAGGTACTACGAAAATGGCGTAACAGTTGAAAAGGCACTAAACAAAACCAACAGCGAGGTTCTAAATATAATTGCGGACAAGCTACCAGGCTATATTCGTTACATAGAGAAGGAATATGATATTGCAATTTTAAAATCAACCAAGAAAAAGGGCAACGATGCAAAGGTTAGAAGAGATAAGGTAAGAAAGCTAAGAGAGCGCGACTTGGAGGAACGCCTTGTGGCATAATAGCTCTTTACATACCTATAATAATTCTGAAAGAAGAGAAATTTTTATGGAAGAAAAAGCAACTAAAATCAGAGAAACGGTTGAACAAGCATAATATACCACCTTAGCATCTAAACCGCCTACGGGCGGATTTTTTTCGCAAAGGCATTCTAATCGAAAAATGTATTGAAGTATTTTTAGTAATATGTTATAATAAAAGAAACAGGTTTTGAAGGAGGTTTTGGCATGAAAAGAGTATCAACTGTGTTTTCAATAATATTTGTACTGCTTGTGGTGCTTTGTGCATGCCAAGCTGATACTAAAGAGCCACAAAATATAGAAATAACAGTTGAATATATAGCAGACGAGGGTGGCACCATTTCTGGAAAGACAATTCAAAGTAAAACCACCAGAAATGGCAATGCGGTTGCATTTGATTTAGTAAGGGCAATACCAAACGAGGGCTATATTTTTGTCGGTTGGGATGATGGCAGGGTAGAAGACTGGCGCTCCGATTTACTAACTGAAAGCAAAACGATAAAGGCCAACTTCCAAAAGCTTGACGCTTACCTTGTTACATATGTAGCCAGCGAGGGTGGTATTATAATTGGGGAAAGCGTTCAACACGTTACAGCTGGCGAGCAAACCTCTGTTGTACGTGCACAGGCAAAGAGTGGCTATCGCTTTGTAGGCTGGAATGACGGAACCATAGAGGAGTCAAGAAACGATCTGCCAAATGGTGATTTAACAATTACAGCGATATTTGAAGAAATTCTTTATGGTACAATTAAATACGAGGTGCAAAAGGGAGCTACCATAGAGGGTGATACATATCAAATGGAAGAGTATGGGAAGCAAACCACAAAGGTAAAGGTTATAGTTGAAGAGGGCTATCGCTTTATGAGGTGGGATGATGGTTGTACCGACCCTGAAAGAACAGATATTATAAATAGTGAGGAAAGAATAATCACCGCTATTATTTCAAATGGTGCAAGCGTTGAATATAACGCAACCGAGGGTGGCACTATCTTAGGTGAGCTTATACAAAAAACACCTTGGGGACAAAGCACCAGTGAGGTTGTGGCAATACCAAACGAGGGCTATCGATTCATTGGCTGGAGTGATGGCTATAAGGGCACTACAAGAAGTGATATTTTAGAGGCTGAAAGCTCCACTATCACAGCGAGATTTAAAAAATACTATATAGTAGAATTCACCTGTGACCCTACATATGGTGAGCTTTATGGTCAGCTCTATCAAGAGGTCTTAGAGGGCGAGGTTATGAATTCAGTTACTGCCATAGCAAAGGACGAATATGACTTTGTTTGCTGGAGCGGTGGTGAAAATGACCCAACAATTCAAGTGCCGATTTATGAAAGCACAACCTTTGAGGCATATTTTACATATAAATCAACAGGCTTGCCAGTAATTTCAATAAACACTGAAAATGGTGTTGGCATTACCTCCAAGGAAACTTATGTAAATTGCACAATTACTGTTTTTGATACCGAGGATCAGGGCCACATAATTGATGCTGGTGCACAAATTAAGGGTAGAGGCAACTCTACTTGGCAAAGATTTGATAAAAAGCCATATAAAATTAAGTTTAATTCAAAGCAAGAGCTATTTGATAATGGCAAGGCAAAGGACTGGGTGCTTCTTGCCGACTACATTGATGGCTCACTTATAAGAAACTACTTAGCATATGAGGTTGCAGAGGAGCTTGACACTCTTCGTGCAACTCCAGATTGCCAAAGCGTTGAGGTTTATCTAAACGGAGAATATCGTGGCGTTTATCTCCTTTGTGAGCAGGTTGAAATTAACAAGCATCGCGTTGAGGTAAGCGAGGACGAAACAGCAGTTGATACAGGCTATTTAGTTGAAATGGACGGTTGGACTGATACTGTGCAAGTGGTAGTTCCTGACCAGCTTATGTCAAACAGAAAATACACAATAAAGGCTCCTGATAGCGATGTAATTACAAGCGAGCAAAAGGAATTTATAAGAAAATACCTTACTGATTGTATGAACGCAATTCGTGGTACTGATTATGAGCTTGTCAAGTCGCTTATGGATGTACAAACCTTTGCAGAGGCTTATATAATTTACGAGTTATTTAAAAATCCGGATACTGACTATTCAAGTGTGTATTTTTACAAGGATGCAGGCGGAAAGCTAATTTGCGGACCTATGTGGGATTTTGATATGTCAATAGGCAATGTAAACCACAAGGGAAATGGTGTATTTAAAAGCACTGAAACACTTTGGTCGAAGGACAAATGTCCTTGGTTTAACGCACTTCTTAACCACGAGGAATTTAGAAAGCTTGTTGGCGAAAAGCTCGTTTACTATAAGCCAATAATTACACAGACACTATCAAAAAAATACGACTATATTTATGAGCATGCCGAGGCGTACAAAAAGAATTTTGAAAAATGGGACGTGCTTGGCAAAAACACATGGACCAACCCAAGCTACATTGTAGATTTAAAGACTTGGGAGGAGCAGGTTGAATATACAAGAAGCTACCTATATGAAAGCCTTGAATATTTAATCAAGTATTATTCTACAAATTAAAGGACGTATTATGTATTATAAGCACGAAATGGACTATAAATACCCCGACAGGTGTGATGAGCACATGATAGAGGTTGCGCACAAAAGAGATATAAATTTTGATGAAAACTATGATTATATCGACAGGCGCTTTTCAAGAAAAATTAAGAATATGTTTTTTTGGCTTGCAACAAATATAATAGTTTTCCCTCTTTTGCGCATAACTCACGGGCTGAAAATTTATGGCAAGAAAAACTATAAAAAGAATAAAAAGCTTTTTAAAAACGGGGCAATTACAATATCAAACCACGTGTTTTTATGGGACTTTTTATGCGTTTCAAAGGTAATAAGACCTCACCTTGTACGTTTTCCTGCTTGGCAAACAAACTTTGAGGGGCCAAACGCGGGGGTTATTCGCTGGGCGGGAGGTATGCCTATTCCAACGCATAGCTTAAAGGCGATGCAAACCTTTAAAAAGGACCTTGAAGAGGTATTTGAGTCTAAAAAATTTGTTCACTTTTTCCCAGAGGGCTCAATGTGGTACTTCTACCCAGATATAAGACCTCTTAAGAAAATGGTCTTTAAGTACGCGGTAAAATATGCAAGACCCATAATTCCTATGGCGATTTCCTTTAGGAAAAGGCGTGGCATTACAAGGCTGTTTACAAAAAAGCCATTTGTTGATTTACATGTTGGCAAGCCACTTATTCCAAATAAAGATGAGCCAGCATATAAGGAAATAGACCGCCTACATAAGGAAGCATATGATATAATGCAAAGAATGGTAGGAATTACTCCGGATATGGAGAATTATCGTACAGACCAAAGCATTGAAAATTATCAAAAAACAATGTAAGGAGAAAAAAATGAAAAGAAAAATAGCTATTTTATTAGTAATCTGCTTATCCGCGGCTTTCTTCCTCTGCTCCTGTCATATTGAGGACAAAAATGGACCAAATGATATCTCGCTCGTTTCAATTAATGATGAAAAAATATTAAATAGCAACTCAAATTCGCAAAAGGCATCTATATTAGAAACATCTGGGAAAAGGGTAGAGTACAGGTGCGAAAAATTTTCAGGAGTAAAGACACTTAAAAAAATAACATATACAGGTGGCATCAAGCTTGAGATTAATTATTCAATAGAGCTAAGCGAAGGCAACTTTAGGGCGGTTTTAATTCACGAAGACGAAATAGTAATGGATTTGCCAGTAGGTATTGACCAAAAAATAGTAATTGAAAGCCCGAAAAGAAGCTATGATATTAAAATAGCAGGGGAAAGCGCCTCGGTTGATATTGAGCTTGAGTATGTTTGTTACGAAAACCTTAATTTTTAAATAAAAAAGAGCGACGTATGTCGCTCTTTTTGTTTTTAGCTTTAAATTTTGGAATAACCATGGCTGTTTACCAGGGCATCTATTTTCTCTCCGTTTTTGCACATAGGGCATTCCCATGAGGAGTATGTTGAGTAGTCGCTTAAATCGTTAGGGTCAAATACAGAGTGAACTGTATATCCGGCGCATGATGACGTGGTTGCAAATATTGATGCAATTCCAGCAACTATACCGCCATAATACTTAATTGCCTCAGCAGCTGCTGTTGCAGTATAGCCTGTGGTTACAGACGCAGCTAAAATAAGAACATTTTTGCCCTTTATTGCGTGCGCAACATTATCACGGAAGATAAGCTGGCTACCAGAGGTATTTTCCGGAGTAACGATGTAAATTGTTTGGTGTGCATTTATTGACTGAAAGCCACCATTGGTTAGCTCGTTTGCAAGGCAAGTGCCAACAACCTGCATGCCATCAAGACATAAAATGGTATCAACAATTGTATTTGTTTGATAATACGAAACAAGCTCGTGTGCAACTGCCTGTGCCTCAGAAAGCCTTGTTTTCTGCATAGAAACGTCAATATAGTAGTTAATATGGCTATGGCTGGTTGCGAAGTGTCCCTTTGACACTCTTAGTGATAAATTCTTATTTTTGGTAACAACCTTGATTGTTTTTGTAGTAGGCATAATAAAAACCCCTTTTTCTTTATTTTAGCATATGCACTTTTTTGTGTCAATATTTTTTTACACACTTTATTATAAGCGGAATTTTAAAAATTCTTGACAAAAAACTTTATTATGTTATAATAAAAGTGTAACCAAAGGGACAAAAAAGTCGTCCTTATATATAGAGAGGGAAAAAATGAAGAAATCTTTATTAAGTATTTTACTTGTGATTATGGCAACCTTGGCCATTTTGACTCTTTGTGCTTGTGGCAAGGACAAGGAAGACAAAGACGAAAAAGAGACAGTATGCATACACGACTGGAAGTTTTTAAATGGCACATACCCAGCTTGCAAAGAAGGTGGCTTTTCAATTTATCAATGCGATATTTGTAAGGAAAAGAAAACAGTTGATGCAGTTGAGTGTAAATACGAATATAATTTCGTGCTTAACGGCAGAAAATGTACAGATGGCTTTTCTATAAAAGCGACCTGCATTTATTGTGGGGGAGAAAATGTAGAAGATGAGTTGAATGGTACAGCATATACCGACCACACTATTTTCAAGACACTACCAGCTGAATATACATACAAAATGTGTCAAGGCGTAGCAAAGGTATATAAGTGCCCATGTGGAGAGGTATGTGATGTTTCTCGTCCAGAAATGTGCGAAAACAGCGGTTGGATTGAAAATAGCAAAAAGATAGAGGTTGATGAAGAAACAGGCATTGCCCACGAAATTAAGCACAGCTTCTGTACAAGATGCAAATTTGAAATCATAACTGACACATATAAAGAAACATTTGGTTGCTACACCTACACTCGTGAGGGTGGAAAGATAGTTGATGAAGACGTGGTTCTTTGTGAATATTTTGACGAAGTAGTAAATGAGGTTCAAGACCACAATATCAAAGCATCATATGACAATCTTTTAGGCAAAAGCTGTGAAGATGGTTATGTATATACCGAGGAATGTACAAAATGCGAATACTTTAAGCAGTATCACAAGAAAACACATGATATAATCTTTTTAAAGGAAACAATTGACCTCTCAGAATATGGCGTTTGCGGTGGCAAGCTTGAAATATATGAGTGCGCATGTGGTGAGGTAAAATCCTCAAAAACTGGATTTATAGTTGAGTGCAAGGAATCAAAGCTTGAAAACAAGGTAGAAACCATAGAAGGAACTGAAATAAAAACCATATCTATTACATGTGAAGAGTGCAATGTTGTTTTAGTTAAAACAGAAAAAATACTTCAAACAAGTGGAATAGTTGAGTTTAAAGTAATAGTTAAAAAGGTTAATCAAACCGGTGAGGCTATTGAAGAAGAGGTTTATTCCTACGGTTATAGCTACGAAAAATAAGCACTAACTAAAAAGCATAATAAAATAGCTCCACACTCCTTCGCCATTATTAAGCGATAGTATTGTGGGGCTTTTTTGCCCAAAAAGGAGGAGACTTATGAAAAAAATTCTTGTTTCACTCATGCTTTTTGTTTTGGTTGTGTTCTTGACATTTTCTCTTTCAGCCTGCAAGGACGGGGAAGATACGCAAAACGTCAACGAGAATGAGCAAAATGCAAACGAAACAAAAAAGGAATGCACATCACACCAATGGATTTATATAGGTGGTCGTGAGCCGGATTGCAGAGGCGAGGGCTACGAGAATTATAGGTGTGAAATATGCTCCGAGAAAAAGACAATTTTAATTGATGAAAAGGGACCTTGCCCATACGAATCAGAATGGATAGTAGCGGGAGGTGGCACTATATATGGCTTACAGCTAACATGTAAAAACCACGCTTCCCACAATAAAACCTTAGTGGCAGAAAAGCAAGTGACTGTTCTTTCAACCCCAACCTGCAAGGAAAAGGGAAAGACCCGTACGTTGTGGGTGGCAAGCCACGATGGAATTACCTACAAAAAAGAAATATTGACCGAGCAAGATATCGTACGTTGTAAATATGAATATAAATATTCATTAGCAGGTGACTATTGCTATGAGGGTATTTTAGGGGAATGCGTTTGCGTTTGGTGTGGAAATAGTATAAAACAGCTAACTACCTATGACCACTCTTATTCAAATGGTTCAAGCGAGCTAATAGATTTAAAAAATAGCACCTGTGGTATTACTGTATATCAATATAGATGCTTATGTGGTGAAAAATCAAGCATATCCTATAAGGCGGGCAGTTGTGAGCTTGCAGAGATTGAAGACCTACGTCAAACAACTGTTGAAAACGGTGTTGTAAGCCTCTTTACTACAAGCGTGTGTACAGTGTGTGGTGTAAAAATAGAAAAATGGCAAACATATCTTGAAAAATATGAAACACCACAAAATTTTATTAATTTCGAAATAAAAATAACCGATAAGGACGGCATTTTAATATATAGTGGTCGTTCATATAACCACAATAACACAGGCCACGAGCTTGAAGTGGCTGAGAGTGTATCATTGGGGGATTGCAAGGCAGGTACATTACTAATCTACGCTTGCACAAGCTGTAATTATACTGAAAAGGTAAGAGATAATACGGTTGTGCATAAGAGAGAAACAACAACTATCGATTTAAAGGATTATTGTGGCTGTGATGAAATTATAACCATAAAGGGCAAGTGCCCATGTGGTGAATATACACAGGAAAATATATCAAGCTTCCATAAGGGACACGAATATGAGGAAATTGACCCAAGTGATGTTCTACCTGATGGCTTTGTCCCCGAAGGAAACGATATAAAAGCGCATAAATATAGCTGTGGTCTAATCTATTTTAATAATTATTGCCTAAAGGAAGAATATGACCATTATTTATATAAAATAATTGTAATTAAATATGGTGACGAGGCAATTTACGATAACGCACCTAAGGATTTTGAAAACCCAGACTCCATAATTGACAAGGAATTTGGTCGTCCGATTACCGACGAGGAAAAACGAGCGATAATGAATTATTTTAAGATTATGTTAGAAAATGAAGAGCTTGACGAAAAAACACGTTTAGAGTATCAAGCATATATAGACCAGCTTGAGGCAGAGCTTGGGAGCTAAAATCTTAAATAAAACAGAAAACAGCGACTGTATGTCGCTGTTTTTTATGCTTTGGCATAATTTAAAAGAATTAGAGTTGCTTAAAGCTCAAAAACGAATAATCAATGACGAAAATAGTTCGCGCAAGCGAAATAATGCGAAAAATAAAGCTTCGCACAAGCGAAATAATCACAAGAAAAATTAAACTAAAAGTGCTAAAATGATTTGTGATTTTTAATTTCGAGTAACGCCTTTGTTTTAAAAGCATATCTTTTTTAGGTAAAATTAGGCAAAAAAATATGTCCAAATTTCTAATTTTGGGTTGTGTCCAAATTTATAATTCTTTGTTATAATAATAACGTAAGAAATTTCAAAGGAGAAAATCATGAACAAGAAATTATTAGCATTAATTATTTGCACCTTGCTTGTTTTCTGCATAACAATTTCACTTGTGGCGTGTGGAAAGGGTAATGACCAAGCAAATAATGAAAGCGTAGTAGAGAACCAAAACACTTGTACGCACGAAAATGGTTACACCCATGGCAAGTGTGTTGACTGTGGTGTGGCATATGGTGAGTGTGACCACGAAAAAACAGAAATAAAAGAGGTTGCCTTCCAAGAATACGGCGATGTATGCGGTGGCGGTATTATAGTTGATGTGTGCGCTGACTGTGGCATTTACATTCCACGTCCATCAACCTTGCTTATCGTTTGCAATGACAAAGGTGAAAATGGTGAGTGCACAAGCTGCAACTTAGCTGTTAAGCAGGAAACTAAAGCTGAGGACTGTAAGGAAATTACAACCATTAGTGCAAAAATCGGAGAGAAATACATATTTGAAGGTATCACATCAGAAAACGATGCTCACGGAGCGTATGAAGCGATTATACCACTTGACGTCTTTTCTTGTGGCGCTGATATATTAGCTGATGCTTGCATAATCTGTGACGAGGTGCTATTTGTATATGCATCCTCACATAATGGAGAGCTTACATACGAAGAGGTAAATGGCACAGATGTTTATACCTGCCAAGACTGTGGCTACAAAAAGGTAGAAAAAATTACAACGGTTGACTGCACTGGCAAAAAATCACAGAAAACAGAGCTTTCTATATATAATGGAGAAAGCCTTGTTTATACCAACGTTATTTACGAGGGTGACTGGACACACGATTTTGAGTATAAGACTGGTTTTATGAAGGACACATGTAGTCAGGGCTTGTTTGTAGCTCGCACATGCTTGGTGTGTGGAGAAAATGAGGCTTATACAAAAGATACTCATGTAAGCGCAAAAGTAGAGGTAGAATTAAGTACCGAAACATGTGGTGGCACAATTGCTCTTGAGGAGTGCGTTGCTTGCAAGCAATATACAAAAATTGTATCTGACCCATCAAATTGTAAGTTTAAATTAGTCGAAGATGAAACAACAGAAGACGAAAATGGTGTTTACCATTATATTGAAAAGGAAAGCTGTATTGAGTGTGGCTTAGTAAAAATAACCGATTCATCAAGCGATGGTTATGAATGTAACGCTTATCTCGCTAAATTAACTAAATTTTTCCTTAATGATGAGGAATATATAGTTGTTGACCAACTTGAAAGGGGCGAGCACAAATATCATTCTGTTAGCGAGGAATTAATCGGTGAAAGCTGTCTTGATGGCACTTGTACCGTTTATAAGTGCTCGGGATGTGGCGATGAATATTGCGTTTATTATATTCCAACAAGCCATGTAAATGATACCAGTCATGATATTACATTAGAGGATGTATGTGGCGTAGATTTATATATATACACATGCTATTGTGGCTTTGATGTTTATTTTAGTGACTATATAGATTGTTCACTTGAAATAACAGAAGAAACAAAGGAAACAATTGATGGCATTGAATATACCATAAAAGAGGAAAGCTGTGGTGAGTGTGGCGCTATATATGTAAATACCACATGGGAAATAGTAGAGGGATGTGTAACCTATGAGTACAGAATTCTAACTATTATCTTAAATGCCGAAACACTATTTGATAGTGGCATTACATTGGACGACTATTATTCAGATCATGACTATGAAACCACAGTAGCCTTTTTACATGGTGAAAACTGTGAAGAAGGTATTATTATAACAGAAGAGTGCAAAAGTTGTGGAAATATAAAAAAGGACTATGAAAACTATCATAAAATGTTTTTGGAAAAGGAAACACTACTAAGTGACTATGGTGCTTGTGGTGGTGTTATGATGGAATCAAGATGTGCCTGTGGAGAAACAGAGATAGAGGTTGAGGCAGACTGCAATTTTGAATATACACATGAGCAAAGACCAGCAGAAAGAAATAATGATATAAACGAATATTATGTGAGCACCTGCCTTGATTGTGGTCTTGAGGAAAAATATAGCTACTACTATACATACGATGGGTGCACAGCTACAAAATGGTTACAGGGCTTAATATCAAAGGACGGCAATGTAATAGCTAAGAGCGAAATGAAATATGATGAAAAAGAGTCACACCTTATAAAAGAAAGCTATGAGTTCTTTGGGGAAAGCTGTAGTGATGGTATTATAATTACAAGCAAGTGTGAAAATTGTGATTATTCGGAAAAGGAAACAATTTATTATTGCTATCTAAGAATAACAGAAGAAACCTATTTTTCAGAATATGGTGCTTGTGGTGGCTGGTATGAATATCAGACTTGCATATGCGGAGAAAATGTATCACACCTTGTTCGAGTATATGACTGCAATATGACAGAAACAAAAGAAGAGAAACTAATAGATGGCAACCTCCATAGGATTTACACAAATGTTTGTAGTGATTGTGGTCTTACATATATATTTGAATCTTGGACCTTTAGAAAGGATCAGTGTTATACATATTACACCTCGCAAAAAACAGTTACAATAGGAGAAACGATAATTCTTGACAAGATAGAGGAAACACGCGTTGACAGTGTATATCATCACTATGACTATACAACAAAGATAGAGGGAGAAAGCTGTCTTGATGGATATTTAGAGATCGGCACCTGCGAATATTGCGGCGATATAAGCGAAAGAACTATACGCAATCACAATGAATATGAAATATTCTCATATATTGATTTATACCCGCAAGCAGAGTGTTTCCATATCATAACAATTTATGCATGCCCATGTGGTGAATATCACTCATACAATCTATCGTTATTAAAGGAAACAGCGTCTGGTGTTTATTTCTGCGAGAGCTGCAAGCTTTCACTAACTATAACAGAAGTAAGCGAATTTGGAAGCTGTACTGAAACACTTACAACAACCTATAAGGTAGTGCTTGATGAAGAGGTCCTCTTTGAAAAGAGCTTTGAAAATAAAGCACCAATGCACCTCCTTGATGTAAATGAAGCCGATGGTGTAACGAAATTAAGCTGTAGGGATTGTGACTACGAGGCTATAAGAACAACAGAAATGATTACCTTAGAGGAAAGTGACTTGGGTACATCCTATCAGTATGTGTTCACCCCTGAAAGAAGTGGAAAATATACATTTTACTCATGTGCCCCCGGCTTTGATACATATTTGTTTATATACAACGAGGATAAATCAATGGTGCTATGGTACCTTGATAACGAAAATGATGATATTATTGGTAAAAATTTCTTAAGTACAATTAATCTTGAGGCTGACACAACATACATTATGGAGGTTGGCGCATGGGATGGCAATGTAGGCGATACTATCCTAGTTGCAATGATTGAGGGTGAATATTATGCTTGTACAAGCGCACTTGATGAAAACGCAAGCGAGGTGGATTTGGGCGACTATATAGCTAAGGAGTGTCCAAACTGCCACCTTATATTCTCAGTAGAGAAAAAGGAAGAAACAAACCAAGAATAATCTCTTTTAAAAATTGCCCGATACTCCTCTAAATTAATTTTTAAAAGGACAATTTTGTTAAAGAGCAAAATAAAAAACAGCGACCACGTGTCGCTGTTTTTTATGTTTAATCAATAATTTCATATTCAAGCATTTCATATTTTAGCTTAGTGCCAACATCTGTGCCCTCGGGCAAAAGAAACAGCGCAATAAATATTTCATCGCTTGAATTTATGTCTATAAGAGTGGCATATTCACCCTCTATTTTATTTACAATATAGTATCTTGTTTCCATTATCTTGTCTTATATTCCTCTAAAATATTGCCTGCTACCCATTTTACAGCCTCCATCTGACGAGGGAGGTGTCAACACAGTTGACGGAGGGAGAGAATAACAAAGCTAAAACTATCTATTCTTATATTCCTCAAGTATATCTTTTGATACCCAGTTGTTTGTCTCAGGACTATAATGAATTAAATCCCATCTAAAAAGAGTATATGGGTCCTCGGGGTTATAGTGAGGTGCACGTGTGCTATCAAACATAGTTACCCTGGGCACTTCCTTGCAAAGGTCACAAAATACCTCGTTAATAAAGTGCATGCTTGGTAGGTGCTTTCCGTCCTCAATGCCAGTTAAAACTGCCTCAAAGTTCATTTTGTGTAGAACAATAGGAAACTCATATCCAAGCGCTTCTCTAAGTCCAGAAAAAATGGTCTTATATGTGTTTTTTAGCCTATCATCATCCTTTAAATTAGGAACACTCTGCCAAAACTCCTGCTCACCACCACGCCAGTGCATACCAACAAAATCAGGCTCTAATTCGTTTTCTGCCATATACTTTTTAAAGAGTGAAAGCACATGACACGCAAAAGGGTACATGGAAACATCACAGTCGCCAAGCTTACCAGGAATTAGCTTCCTTGGACGTGTTGGTGACCACATTCCATAAACACCCTGTGAGCCAATTGAAATTTGAATTATATATAGGTCGGGTAAATTAACCCCGTTATCTATATCAGCCTGCCAGTTTTTGGCAAGACAGTTAGGCACAGAGTAGGTGTTGTCTTGGTTTTCAGCTAAGTTCATACCGTAGCTTGTGTAGCCTGTGAACTTTAATTTCTCCGTGTCAAAGGACTGGTTAGGCTCACGATTTAAGCCGAAAACATTTTTAAGTGGCTCCTTGATTATATCGCCCTCGGCCATAGGCACACCGTGTCCGGTTGCGTTTGACTGACCAAAAATCATAAATACTGCTATTTTTTTCATTTTACTTCCTCTATGTAATATAGTTGTGATTCATAATCTCCCCAGCTTTCTTCAAGCATAAGCCCGTTATACATAAGGGTCGCACCTTGATAAATTCTACCGTCGTTTACCTTATAATATTTGTTCTCGCATAGACCACGTAGTCTTACAATTTCTGGGTGTGTGCTTGCCTCGGTTCTATATTTAACAGCACAAACAAGCGCCTTAGTCTTGTCACTTGCGCTAACCTGCCATACGCAGTATAGACTATCTTGCTCGTAAGGTGAGCGAAGACGATAATACTCGCCCCTTTGGATTAGCTCATAATGGCGCTTGAATTCCTCAATTTGGCGCTTAATCTCGGCCTTTTCCTCGTCTGTCATCTTGTTTACATCAAGCTCTAAGCCATATGTACCAAAGTAAGCTACATTTCCTCTGGTTTTCAATGGTGTTACTCTACCTGTTTGGTGGTTAGGTGAGGCAGAAACGTGTGCGCCCATGGTTGAAACAGGGTAGATAAAGGATGTTCCATGTTGGATTTTTAATCTTTCAATAGGGTCAGTGTCATCACTTGTCCAAGCCTGTGGCATATAGTAATGCATACCACAGTCAAAGCGTCCGCCACCACCAGCACAGCTCTCGAAAAGAATGTCAGGGTAGCGTGAGGTAACTCTTTCAAGTAGCTCATAAACACCAAGCATATACCTGTGGTAAATTTCACCTTGCTCCTCGGCTGGAACCTCACAGTTATATAGGTCGGTAATGTTTCTGTTAAAGTCCCACTTAACGTATGAGATATTTGCAGAATCAAGTATTTTACAAATTTGATTATATATATTGTCCCTTACCTCTTTTCTTGACATATCAAGAATGAGCTGATGACGTGCAAGAGTAGGCTGACGATTAGGCATTTTAAATGCGTAATCGGGGTGCGCACGATAAAGATCAGAGTCCTCGTTTACTGCCTCTGGCTCAAACCAAATACCAAATTTCATACCCGTTTCGTTAATTCGGTCAACTAACTGCTTCAAGGTACAGCCAAGCTTTTTCTCGTTTACAAACCAGTCACCAAGGCCAGAGTAGTCGTCATCACGCTTGCCAAACCAACCGTCGTCCATAACAAATAGCTCAACGCCGAGCTCTGATGCGTCCTTAGCCATAGAAACAAGCTTATCTGCATTAAAATTAAAGTACGTGCCCTCCCAGTTGTTTATAAGGATAGGACGACGCGCGTTTTTGTATTTGCCACGACAAAGGTTGTTTCTAATCGCTTTATGTAGGTTTTGAGAAGCTTTCTCAAAGCCATTATACGAAAACGTCATTGCAACCTCAGGCGTTTGGAAACACTCGCCACCTTCAAGTGTGAAATTAAAGTTTTCTGGATTTATACCCATAACTAAACGGGTGTTGTCATTAAGGTTTCTTGATGCGCTAATTAAAAAGCTACCGCTATATACAAAGGCAAGAGCATATGCATCGCCATTTGTTTCGGTTGCATCCTTGCTACAAAGGATACAGGATGGGTTCATAATATGACCACTTGCACCACGGGTTGAGAATATTTGGCTCTTTCCGTGTAAAACAGGCGCACGTTGAAGGCGTCTTTCCTGTGCCCACCTTCCCTCAAAGGAAACTAAATCAAAATCGCCATAGTTAAAGTCAAGATTTAAGGAAAGTGCCTTTTCTACGTTGATTTTATCGCTTGTTTTATTTTCAATTTTTACGCATCTTGTAATTAAATCATATTCAGGCAAAACACCATAGTATAGGTGTAGATAAATATCGTAAACACGGTCCTTTAAGGTGATAATAAGCGTTTCACCCTCCTCACCATAAAAGGCAGGCAAGCCCTCAAGGCTATATTTGCCCTTTTTAACCTCGGCACTGTAAAAAACAGGCTGAAGCCCAAGAGTGCCATCACTGTTTCTTATATTAATTGCGCTTTCACGATAGTCGCCACAGCCAAAGCACGAAATTTCTTGAGGAATATGATCAATTCTTGCCCAAACCTCGTCACCCTTTATATATTCGGTCTTGGGAGTATATGGCCACATATCACCATATGCTGTGTAGCATAAATTGTCGTTTTCGATTTTTCTGCCATAGTAGGTGTGTAAAAGCACACCGAGTGGATTTACCGCCATTTGATAGGTTGTGCTTTTAGTTTGAATAGTGTAGGTTTTTGCTTGCTCATTAATAATTATAGCCATAATATGCTCCTTAGGATGTAGTTAAATTAAGTATATCATTTAATAAATGATAAATCAAGGGAAACGACTTGATTATTTTAATAATAAATGATATAATCAAATAAAAAAATCAAAGGAAACAAAAAATGTACAAATTAGGATTGTCAACTCAAAGTGGTGAAAATTTAACAGAAGAGTATTTTAAGTCCTTAGCTGAGGCAGGGATAAAAGCTACTGAAATTTCAGTAAATGATAATTTATGCCGTACCCTTGACTATGAAAAAATCAAGGAGTGGGCTGATAAATGGGAAATTGAGCTTTGGTCCTTCCATTTACCATTTTGGCCATTTGACAAAATAGATATTTCAGCACCCAGCTTAGCATCTGATACCGTTAAATACTTATCTACCTACATAGAAAAGGCAAGTAAAATCGGCATAAGGAATTTTATAATCCACGCAAGTGGTGAGCCAATTGAAAATAGCGACAGACCAGTGCGTATGCAAACGGCTAAAAATAGCCTAAAGGCGCTTGCTACCTTTGCGGAAGAGAAAGGGGCAAGGATTTTAGTTGAAAATTTGCCACGCACATGCCTTGGTAAAAATTCAAGCGAGATTATAGAGCTAATAAGCGTGCATCCAGCCCTTGAGGCTTGCTTTGATACCAACCATCTCCTTGGTGAAAATTACGTCAATTTCATCCACGTCCTCGGCAAAAACATAAAATCAACGCACATTTCTGACTATGATTTTAAGGACGAAAGGCACTGGCTACCAGGTGAGGGAGAGATTGATTGGCAAAGGCTAATTACAGCTCTTGACGAGGTTGGCTACTATGGACCTTGGCTATATGAAATAGATTATAAAGCACCATGGACAATAACAAGAGAGAGGGATTTAGTCCCTAAGGATTTTAAAGCAAACGCAGATAATTTATTTTCAGGCAACAAGCCAGTTAAGCTTGGCATACCAAAAGAAAATTTATAATTAAGGAGGAATAATCAATGCTACAAATAGGAGGAGGCTTTTTATTAATCGTAGCTATGTTGCTTGTTTTCGCTGTTTTGGCGTTTGTAATAATAGCTGCACTTTTAGGAGGCGCTTTAATTGTTACTGCGGCAATAGTAGCGGTAGTAATTGTAGTTCTAAAAAAGAAAAAAGCGTCAAAGTCTAACCAAGAATTAGATAATAAGGCAAATGAAGATAAAACAGAAGAAAATAAAGAGCCTTTAGAAATAAAGGAAGAAAAAGAAGAGCCAAAGGCTGAATAATAAAAGGGGGAAATATGGGAATTATCAGGACACTGCTTGCATTTGTATTTGCATTAATAGGCGTAGTTGTTATATTTGTTGCGGCTGTTTTTGCTTGCATTGGAATTGTAGCAGCAATGCTTATTTTGTGCGTTGCACTATTGTTTGCACTTGTTGCATTACTATTCTTCGCGGTTGCATTTTTACTAATATTCTTCTCACCATACATACAGGTTCTACTAATTGGTGGAATTGTAACAGCTGTGATTTTGATTAGAAGAAAGATCAAAAAAATAAAAAATGCAGTAAGCGAAGTGTTTATTGAAGGATAAAAAAGGGCGAGGGAGACCTCGCCTTTTTTGCATAGTTTATGCTTATAATATAAAAAACTTGACTTTATAATATAAATATGCTAAAATTTTATTACATTTTAGAAAGATTAGAAGGGAGAGGCTTTTATGCGTGATTATTTGTCCGAAATAAAGACTGTATCACCTAAGGAATTAAACAACCTTAGCCAAGAAATACGCGAAATAATAATAGACGCTGTTTCAAAAAATGGCGGACACCTTTCCTCTAATCTTGGTATGGTTGAGTCAACTGTCGCACTTCATAGGGTATTTGACTCACCAAAGGATAAAATTATATTTGATGTTGGTCACCAGTCCTATGCGCACAAGATAATAACAGGCAGATCGCTTGATACACTTCGTACATATGGTGGTATCTCTGGGTTTCCAAATAGAAAAGAGAGTGAGCACGATGCTTTAAACGAGGGGCATAGTGGCACTTCAATTTCAGCAGCACTTGGTATTGCTGAGGCAAACAGGCTTGATGGCAATGATAGCTATGCAGTTGCTGTAATTGGCGATGGCTCACTAACAAACGGACTTGCATACGAGGCACTCAATAACTGTGGGGGTAAGCACTTAAACCTCATTATTTTGGTAAATGATAATGAAATGTCAATTGACAAAAATGTTGGTGCATTGCCAAAATACCTATCTCGTATAAGAGTTAGCCGTAGTTATTTTAGACTAAAAAGGCGTACAATAAAGGGACTTGGTCTTCTTGGCTTTATTGGTAAGCCATTTATTAAGCTCTTTGCATTTATAAAGAATGCATTCCGCCGTGTGTTTGTAAATAGCACAATGTTTGAGGATTTAGGAGTTGAGTATATAGGTCCTGTTGATGGCAACAACATCAAAAAAATGATAAATGTGCTTGAGGAGGCAAAAACAAGACACGCCCCTGTGGTTATTCATATGAAAACTAAAAAGGGTCTTGGCTATGATAAAGCAGAGAAAGAGCCAAGTAAATATCACGGAGTTGGCGCATTTGACCTCGAGGTGGGCGCTTGTGGTGGCGCAGGCGAGTGCTTTTCAACCCACGTAGGCAAGACACTGCTCAACCTTGCAAAAAATGATGAGAATATTTGTGCAATTACTGCCGCAATGGCAGAGGGCACAGGACTTAGTGAGTTTGCAAGCGAGCTTAGTGACCGCTTCTTTGACGTTGGCATAGCTGAGGAGCACGCAATTACCTTTGCCTCTGGTCTTAGTGCAAGTGGCAAAAAGCCTGTTGTTGCACTCTATTCCACCTTTGCACAAAGGGTGTTTGACCAAGCGTTCCATGATATAGCAATACAAAACCTACCAATGACCCTACTACTTGATAGATGTGGTCTTGTTTCTGGTGATGGCATAACTCACCAAGGCATTTTTGATTATTCATTGTTTTCCGCAGTGCCAAATACCAAGATTTATTCACCAAAAACATATAACGAGCTTGATAGCTTGTTAAAGGGCGCACTTGAGATAAACGAGGGACTTTCAATAATTAGATACCCCCGTGGTGTTGAGGGCGAGGGCAGTAAAATTGAAATGGTATATAATCAGGACAAATTACTATATTATACCCCAAATATAGACACGTGTAAGCGCGTAATTATAACCTATGGTAGGATTTCAAGCATTGCCGAGGAGTCACTTTTGGCTCTTGAGGACACAGCTATAATAAGACTACTTCAAATCTTCCCACTTGATATGAGCTACCTAAATAGCTTGCTTGTAGGTAAGGAGCTTGTGTATATTTTAGAGGAGGGCTACAAATCTGGTGGCGTTGGTGAAAAGATTGCTGGCGGACTAAATGGCAACTACAAAATACATATTCACGCAATAGAAAAATTAGTTGAGCATGGGGACATAGATAGCCTATTTAATTCCTGTGGCTTTACTAAGAGCACTATAATTGAAAATATAAATACTCTTTAATTGACAAAAAACATCTTATATGTTACTATACTAATATAGAACTAATTTTTAGGAGAAAATATGAAAAAGAAAATTTTTATCGCCTTGGCACTTACTGTTTTGGCAGCTTGCCTTTTCGCAATAGGCGTTTTTGCTGCTGAAATAAAGATAGAAGCTGATAGTCTTGATGACATTCATACAGCAATAGCCGGCGCACAGGATACTGATAGCGTTGTAATTGATTTAACAAAGGATATTGCTATTCCAAATACATCCAGTGCAATAAAGGTTGATGGTGCAAAAACAGTTACTATCAACTTTAATGGCTATACAATTTATGCAAACGCAGGTTCGGCAAGTGCTGGCACTGTTTATGGAATGTATGTAAATTCTAATGATGCAAAATTGATTTTGAATGGTACTTGGGATGTTGACCCTGTTAATTATGTTGCACCAAATGACCAAAAAATTTCAATTTCAAACGGAGAAGTAAATGACCCTAACGAGGCAGCTGGAATAAAATCACCAGACTATGCATCTAACGGTCCATCAATATATATTGCTAAAGGCTCAATTGAGTTAAACAATATGTATATCAATCAATATCACACAGGTGAATGGGCGATATTTATGATGGGTAGTAGTGATCATGTGCATAACGTAAAGATTAGCAATTCTATTGTAAGAGTGCCTGATTCAAATAGCCTTTTGGCAGTTGCAAGAAGAGATGCTGGCGGCACATTAAAACAATCGTTGACCCAAATCGAGGATAGCGTTATTTACGGACTTGGTGGCACAAAGGAAAGTGTTTCATTTAGCGAAGGCTCATATATAAAAAATACAAGAATAGCAAAGCATAAGGCTTACTTTGATAGTTATTTAGAGGTTGCTGCTTGTCCAAAAGAGCCTGTTGAGATTGAAGATGTAATATTTGAAAACAAAAACATTTATTTTTGGACTGGCAGATATTCATTAAACTTTATTGATTGTACATTCCCAGAGAATTATTCCATTGAGATAAAGGGCGACCGAGAAGGAAATGCAAAGGTCACAATTACAGAGACTGCTACCTGTGAAAAAGTAGGACGCCAAGCATATAGCGAAGCAGTGCAGGGAACAGCTGAATATATAACATCTTTTGATTCTCTTGAAACAGTGGTTGAACAATATTCAATTGACAACCCAGCCCTTGGCCACAATATAACCGAGGAAACAGCTACAGGCGTTACATGGGAAAACTACTTTGAAAATGGCGCATATAATGGCGTTTGTACAAGATGCAATCTTGAAACAAAGGAAACAACCAACACAGCAAGTCCACTATTTGTAAATAAGGGTCTTAGCCATGCTGAATATTCAGATGGTACAAACCAAATGGCACAAGGCTTCAAGGTGAATAGCGAAATGACAAAGTATCTTGAAGAGGGCTTTGATTTTGGTGTAATTGCTACAATAAACAAGGATGGCGAGGCAATATCACCTGAGCTTGATGGTGAAACGGTAGTTAGTGCAAGCTTTAAGAGCCTTGAGTTTGAAATCTTCTATATTAAGATGACGAATATTCCAGAATCAAATAAGGACACAGCAGTAATATTCTGTGCTTACCTTGTAAATGGCGCAGACCGCTACTATTTAAATAATGGTACAACCTCAAAGGAAATTGTAGGACTTACCTACAATGAGGTTTCAAAAAACAGCTAAAACCTAATAAATGAAAAGAACAGGCAAAACGCCTGTTCTTTTTTTGTATAACGAAAACCACGCGATAGTCGCGAGGTTCAAAAGAGGTTTAACCGATGAGCAAAAAGTAAACAAGAGAGACAAGAAATATTTTGAAAAAGGCTCCTTTGAAAAGGGAGCTGTCAGCTTTGCTGACTGAGGGATT
>JAZOCP010000230.1:0-6535 GCA_045596585.1 Eubacteriales bacterium | reverse complement strand
TTTCCTCATCGTGCTCAACAACAATAACGCTATTACCAACATCACGTAGCTTTTTAAGTGTGGCAATTAGCTTAGAGTTGTCGCGCTGATGTAGTCCAATTGATGGCTCGTCAAGAATATATAAAACGCCAACAAGTGATGAGCCAATTTGTGTAGCAAGACGAATTCTTTGTGCCTCACCACCAGATAGTGTTGCACTTTTTCTTGCAAGAGTTAAATACTCAAGACCAACGCTCTTCATAAAGCCAAGACGAGCCTTGATTTCCTTTAAAATCTCTCTTGCAACCTCAGCCTTGCCACCCTCAAATTTTAAATTATCAAAGAAGTCAAGCGCACTTGTTACGCTAAGGCGACAAAGCTCGTCTATATTAAGTCCACCAACCCTAACTGAAAGTGCTTGCTTGTTTAGCCTTTGACCTTGACAAACAGGGCAAGGGGTCTCCTCAATAAACTGCTCATAGTAGTCACTACCCATCATAGCCATACGTGACTCAATGGTTTTAATTACGCCCTCAAACTTTACAGTTTGGCGCTTGTGCTGTTTTGCAAAATAACGGTCAACGGTGTAATATTCATCCCCTGTGCCATATAAAATTGCGTTTAGCTGTTCCTTTGTAAAGTCCTTAATTGGGGTGTCAAGTGAAACACCAATGCGCTCACAAACTGCGCCAAAAAGTGGACCAGTCCAGCTTTCCTTATCAACGGTTTTAAAGCCATTTACCTGTATTGCACCCTCGCTTAAGGAAAGAGTGTTATCAGGAATAATTTTAGCTGGGGAAATATTGCGCATTTCACCAATTCCAAGACAATGTGGGCATGCGCCAAAGGGGTTGTTAAAAGAGAATGAGCGTGGCTCAAGCTCACCAAAGCTAATACCATGCTCCTCACACGCGTAGTTGGTTGAAAACTCGTAAAGTGTGCCCTCACCCTCACGTGGCACTGTGTAAATATTTACCTTGCCCTCACTTGCACGTAAAGCCCCCTCAACGGAGTCTGCAAGACGGGAGCGAAGTCCGTCCTTCATAACAAGACGGTCAATTACAATATCAATATCGTGCTTTTTAGTAAGCTCAAGCTCAATGTCCTCGCTAAGGTCGTAAACTGTGCCATCAATTCTTACTCTTGCGTAGCCATTTTTACGTGCACCCTCAAGCACCTTTTCGTGTCTTCCTTTTTTGCCACGAACAACAGGAGCAAGCACCAAAAAGCGCTCCCCCTCGGGAAGTGTGAGTATTTTATCTATAATTTGGTCAACGCTTTGCTGTGTAATTTCCTTACCACAAACAGGGCAGTGCACAGTACCAAGACGAGCATAAAGTAGCCTTAGATAGTCGTAAATCTCGGTAACTGTACCAACAGTTGAGCGTGGGTTTTTAGAGGTTGTCTTTTGGTCTATTGAAATAGCGGGAGAAAGACCCTCAATCGAGTCAACATCTGGCTTGTCAAGCTGACCTAAAAACTGTCTTGCATATGAGGAAAGCGACTCAACAAAGCGCCTGTGTCCCTCAGCATATATTGTATCAAATGCAAGTGAGCTTTTACCTGAGCCAGAAAGACCCGTTAAAATAACGAGCTTATCTCTTGGCACAGTAATATCTATATTTTTTAGGTTGTGCACCCTTGCACCCTTAATTTCTATTTTGTCCTTCATTTGTTTTCCTTTCATAGGGTAGTGCGATTAATTTGTCACAAGGACAAGATTATTTCGTAGTTCTAAGCTCCTTGATTTGGTCGCGTAAAAATGCTGCTTTTTCAAACTCTAATTTAGCAGAGGCAGAGCGCATTTCCTTAGTTAATTCGGCAATTAGCTTTTCCTTGTCCTCACGGCTTAGCTTCTTCTTTTCACCAACAGGGCGCTTGCCAAGGTCAATAATATCGTGCACACCCTTGATAATTGTCTTAGGCACAATACCATTTTTCTCGTTGTATTCGGTTTGTACCTTGCGGCGCCTCTCGGTTTCGTCAATGGCGCTTTTCATTGAGCGAGTTACTGTGTCAGCATACATAATTACCTTGCCATTTGCATTACGTGCGGCACGACCAATGGTCTGAATTAGCGAGGTTTCCGAACGGAAAAGACCTTCCTTGTCGGCATCTAAAATAGCGACTAAGGAAACCTCAGGAATATCAAGTCCCTCACGTAGTAGGTTAATACCAACGAGCACGTCATACTCACCAAGTCTAAGTGAGCGAATAATCTCCATACGCTCAATTGTATCAACATTGTGGTGAATATATTTTGCACGTAGGTCGTTTGAATTTAAGTAGTCGGTTAAGTCCTCTGCCATTTTGGTGGTAAGGGTAGTGACAAGCACCCTTTCACCCTTTTTAGCGCGCAAGGCAATTTCACCCATTACATCATCAACCTGTGTAATAATAGGGCGAATTTCTATAGCAGGGTCAACAAGACCTGTTGGTCTTATTAACTGCTCAGCCACCGTTTCTGAGTTCTTTCTTTCAAACTCGGCAGGCGTTGCAGAAACGAAAATTGTCTGATTTAATTTAGATAAAAACTCATCAAAATATAGGGGCCTGTTATCATATGCAGAGGGTAAACGGAAGCCAAACTCTACAAGATTTTTCTTTCTTGCAGTATCGCCCCCACTCATACCTCTTATTTGTGGGACGGAAACGTGGCTCTCGTCAATAAACATAAGATAGTCACTTGGAAAATAGTCAAGTAGAGTATAGGGTGTTGAGCCGGCAGGTCTGCCTGAAAGAATTCTTGAATAGTTTTCAACGCCTGAGCAAAAGCCGATTTCACGTAGCATTTCTATATCGTACTTTGTGCGCTCCTCAATTCTTTGCGCCTCAAGTAGCTTGTTTTGTGACTTGAAAAACTCAACCCTTTCAAGCATTTCGTTGTATATTTCATTAAGCGCTCTTTCACGCTTTTCACTTGAAACTACATAGTGGTTAGCTGGGAAAATTGCTGTGTATGAAAGGTGTCTTAAAATCTCGCCTGTCAAGGTGTTAATCTCGGAAATACGTTCAATTTCCTCGCCAAAAAATTCAACTCTTATTGCCTTATCACTTGACGATGCAGGAAAGATTTCAACCACGTCCCCGCGAATTCTGAATTTGTTACGTACAAAATTAACATCATTTCTTTCGTAGCTAAGGGCAACTAAGCGTCTAACTAAATCATCACGAGAAAGCTCCATACCCTCTCGTAAATCTATTAGCATATTGTGGTACTCATTTGGGTCACCAAGTGAGTAAATACATGAAACAGATGCAACTATAATTACATCTCGGCGCTCAAAAAGTGCACTTGTGGCACTATGGCGTAGCTTGTCAATTTCCTCGTTGACAAGCGCATCCTTTTCTATATACATATCCTTGCCAGGAATGTATGCCTCTGGCTGATAGTAGTCGTAATATGAAACAAAATACTCAACTGCTGAGTCGGGAAAAAGCTCACGCATTTCGGAGCAAACCTGTGCAGCAAGAGTTTTGTTTGGCTCTAAAATAATAGTCGGACGGTTAAGGTTTTTAATTACATTTGCCATAGTAAAGGTCTTGCCAGAGCCTGTAACACCAAGAAGTGTCATCATTTTTTCGCCACGCAAAATACCATCAGTCAAGGTCTTAATCGCACTTGGCTGGTCACCCGTTGGCTTATAATTGCTTTTTAAAACAAATTCACCCATTTTTAGTCCTCCTTTATTTAGTGTTATTATTTTAACATATATATTTTTAAATGTAAATACAAAAAATATGGTTTTTAGGGTTAAATTAAGCAATAAAAAAGGCGGAAAAATCCGCCCTTAATTATTTATTAGCCAACTCGCTATCTTTATTTTCAAGCACGCTTTTATCGTATTTTGAAATTTCATTACAGCGAAGAACAAGTCTTTTTGCAATTTCCTCACGACTTTCGCCATTTTTTGAAAGCTCAGAGTAGTAAACAGGCTTGTCAACAATTAATTCACGCTCGTCCTTTTTAAAGTAAGCCACGTGAATTGGCACATCAATCCCCTTTTTCTTATATAAGGATTCGGCAAGGTGGACAAAGCCGGGGAAAAAGCTAACTAATTCCTTTTGATAGCCAGCGGTTGAGTCCTCAGGGAAAATTACAATACTCTCACCATTTTCAATAGCCTTTATGCTTTGCTTTATGGTAATTGCAAAACGCACATCTGGGTATGTTGAAATTAAATTTAAGCCCTTATAAAAGATATATGTAACAGGGGAAGCAAAGAGACAAAAGATTTTTGCCCATTTTAAGTTCCAGTGCTTCTTTTGGTGATAATAAACCTCAGTTTGATACTTATAAAGTGTCTTTTGTCCCGAATTCATTTCATAAGCACCCCAAAATCTAATTGGTGTGTCTGCATAAAGCTCGTAGGAAAGAGGACCGTCAGTGCCCTCGTGGTTACTAACTATGATGCTACCAGGCACAAAACCATCGCCTAAATGAACAAAGGTAGGCTTTTTATACCTAATTCTAATAAATCTTTTAATAACTCTAAACCAGAATTTACGTTTTTGCTTGAATTTCGCCATGATATAATCGCCTCGCTTAGTAATTTGTCTTATCTAATTAGCCTATTTAAACAATTTGTCTATATCGTTTTTGTCAAATTTATATTTCTTATCGCAGAAGTGACAGGAAAGCTCAAGATAGTCAAGCCCCTCCTCCTTTTGCTCATCAAGAATTTTATAAGCCTCTTTTTTGCCAATTGAAACAAGTGCCCTTTCAGTGCGCTCACGTGAGCAGTCACATTTATAATCAATCTCTAATTCGTCAAATATATCGTACTCAATGCCATTTAGCGCAACCTTGAGTATTTCCTCATTTGACATACCCTTATCAAACATAGAGGAAACATTGTTTAGCGATGGGGCATTTATCTCCAAGCGCTCAATTACCTCCTCGTCTGCAAATGGTAGCAATTGAACAAACACGCCACCAGAGGCACGACAGGTAAAGTCAGTATCCACCAAAACACCAAGGGCACAAAGGGTAGGGGTCTGCTCACTTATTGCGTAGTATTGAGTAATATCCTCGGCAACCTCACCACTGACAAGCTCAATATTGCCATTAAATGGCACCTCGTCGCCAACATCCTTGGAAACAGAGAGGATTCCACCACCAACAATCCCACTAACATCAAGCTTACCGTTTGGCTTAAGAGGAAGGTCGGCCAGTGGGTTTTGAATATAGCCCTTTACATTTCCCCAATAGTCAGCAGTAGCAAGCGTTGTGCCGGCTATACCATTACCTCTTATTGCGACAGTTAGTGTGCATCCGTCCTCGGGTAGCATAGTGCCCATAACCGAGGATGCAGTTAAAAGCCTACCAAGAAGGGCAGTAGCTGTTGGTGCAGTTTTATGGTAGCTAATTGCCTTGTTTACAATATCAGTTGAGTTAATTACATATGCGCGGGCGCTTCCGTCCCTTGTCATAGCGCGTAAAACCTTAGACATTTAATTTCCTCTTTTCTAAACTAATTTTTAATATTCCTTGCGATAAAATACCACTTTTCGTCATTTTCTTTAATAGGTGAGTAATCGGTGTCACCATATACAGAAATTATCTCAAAGCCACATTTTTTAAGTAGCGATTCTATCTGCTTTTTTTGGTAACAGCGTTCAATTTGCACCTCGTTGTATCTTTCGTAAGTGCCATTTTCGTTTTCCTCAAAAATGCTTAGATAAAACTTGCAAAGCTTAGTTTTTTCGTTGTAGTCGTTTTGCCAAGCAAGAAGAGAGGTGTCACTTTCTAAAACGAAGTCATTTTTTGCGTAAATTTTTTCAAAGCGATATGGTGTATTTATATCAAAAATAAACACTCCATCGGGGATTAGGTAGTTGTGGACAAGTCTAAAGCACTCCTCAACATCCTTGAGCTTAGTTAGATAATTTATGCTATCAAGGGTAGAGACACACGCATCAACCGTGCCATAAAGCTCAAAATTAGTCATGCTTTGGCATAAGAATAAAACATCATTAATGGAATTATCGTATGCGTAATTTTGCGCCTCGGCGAGCATGCTTTCACTAATATCAACGCCCGTCATATCATAACCGCGGTCACGTAGCTTAAAGGTAAGCTTACCAGTCCCACATGCAAGGTCCAAAACCAAAGAGGTTTTTGTTTTTTCGTTTTTCTTAATTAAGGTGTCAAGAAAATCGGCAAGCTTATCGTAGTCGCAACCGAAATTCAAGCTATCATAAAAGGAAGCGAGGGAAGAATATTGCGCGCCCATTTTCAAATCTCCTTAAATTAGTTTATGATACAAAATGAAATAAAAATTCCAAAAGTATTACTATATATTATAGCACACATAAAAATAAAAGTAAAGTGATTTTATAATTTGAACTGAATTAGTCTTAAATTAGCTTTTTAAAATCGGTAATAGAGCCAGCGCCCATAAAAACAGCGCAGTCGCAGTTGGTGGTTTTTAGGTGAGGTATAACATCCTCTAACCCTTCAATATAAGTGCCACCTGACTTTTTGGCAAGGTCGTTTTCGCTTACCCCGTAAATATTTTCCTCTCTTGCACGATAGGTTGGCAAAATATATAAT
>JAZOCP010000229.1:0-2967 GCA_045596585.1 Eubacteriales bacterium | reverse complement strand
TGTGGCTCTTTTTATTTGTTTCTAAACCAAGAATTAAGGTCGATTTTTTTGTCATCCTGGAGCGCCAGCGATAGGATCTAGGAATTAGAGATTCTATCACTCCACTACGTTTCGTTCCAGAATGACACTCGAAATTTTCAGCCTGTCAATCCTGGAGCGCCAGCGATAGGATCTAGGAATTAGAGATTCTATCACTCCACTACGTTTCGTTCCAGAATGACACTCGAAACTTGTTTTCGTTAGTAGAATTTATGCAAGCGAGTCTCTGCAAGTCACAATGTGTTGTTTCTAAACCAAGAATTAAGGTCGATTTTCATAATAGCTGGGCGCTCTAAAGGTGTTTCATTAGGCGTGTGGTAAATAAAGCAGTCATTACCTTGTAGGTCGGTAAATACCATACCATGCCCACCATTTTTCTCAAAAATAAGCTTATTATCTATTGACCAGTTACCGTCTATTTTTCCATTATCGCTTCTTGCAATCGCCTCGCAATATTCACCCTTATAAAAGCTTGACCAAATGGAGATTAATTCATTTCCACGCTTGATTAAAAATGGCCCGTCGGTTACATAAGCACCATAGCCTCTTATATCGTGTCGCCAAGTAGCATCACCCGCTGACCATAAAAGCCTTGGTTCACCTACTGCACGCTTCAAATCCTTTGATAATTCTACTGCGCAAACTGTGCCATTATTTATTTGCGTCCACTCGTGACAAAATACCATATAGGGGGTGTCACCCTCAAGGTAAAACGTGCCATCAAGTGATGACCAATCATCTGGGGTGATAAGTCCGTCTGAGTGTAATTTAAATTTGCCATCTGGCGTACTTGATTCTAAAATCACCGTACCACGTGTCGCATTTTCACGTTTAAAGGTGGCAAACATATAAAATTTTCCATTGTATTTATGTACCTCTGGTGCCCAAAAGTCGCGTGTACCTAAAAAGCCATCATAATATTCAAAAACAGAAATAGGCTCACTCCAATTTTCAAGGTCACAGCTTACATAAACATCAAAGCCGTAGTTGTATTTTGTGCCAGCGTCACCCCACGTGTATTTTGCACGTGTGCCATACATGTAGTATTTATCACCCTCAACCAAAATAAATGGGTCACGTATGTTTATTTCATTTAATTTCATTAAAATCACCTCAAATAAATTCTACCATAGAGGCACTTTGTTTTCAAGGGAATTTTTGGTCACATTGATTAAATTGTGGTATCATTATTTGTGTAATGTGCGAATTGACAATAATTAGTTTATAATGATATAATTAGTATATATGCGCATTGCGTAAATTTAAGGAGAGATTTATGAAAAAGAAGATAATTATTTCACTTGTAATATGCTTACTTGCAATATTTGCATTTACAATGGCTATCGGCGCAGAAAATACCACATGTGAGCATGAATATGAGTGGACGGTTGACCTCGGCACAGACGGCTTCCTTGGTGACGTTACAGCAAGCGCAAAATGCTCAAGCTGTGGCACGACTATAAATGAGGTAATACCTAAGATTTTCATTACTCTTGGCTATTCATACTCGGACAATGGTGTGATGCAAAGCTATGGCGTAAATAGAGATGCTCTTGCAAGATATGAGGAATTATCGGGCGAGACTGTAAAATTCGGTGCAGTTATCGCGCTAACTGACACAATAGGAGATGAAAACCCACTTGATAGTGAGGGTAACCCTATTAGTAACAAGGTAAAAAGCAAAGATTATACCGACAGTGAATATAGCATTATTAAGGTTGGCGTAAAGTCAATTCCAGACTCAAATAAGGGTAGCTCTGGTATCCTTTGCGCACTCTACATAAATGCAGGTGGCAGAAACACATATATTGACAACTGCGCAGAAAAGGTAAAGTGTGGAAGCAAGACATATAATGAGGTTAAAAGTGTGCCCGAAAAGGACACAACAAGCCTAAGTCAGTATAAGGTAATCAAGGGACAAAGATACCACGAGATGACTAAGGATGAGCTTGGCTTGGTTGAAAGCGCTTACTGGAACAATAGACAAAGCTACTCTGGTGACGATACTGCTAAGAAGTTCTGGGCAACTAAAGGACTTACAAGTGAGGATTTGCCAAACGGAACAATAATCTATCTTGAAAAAAATGAGTGGCAATATCGTCCACATAAGTTCCACTCAGGCACTTTCAAAAGACCAGATACAATTAAGACTGAGTATGTGACGGTAGATGATAGCTGGTGGGCTGACCTTGATGGGGACGGGAAATATACAACCGTTGGCTTTAATATTAGCTATTATAATAACACAAGCGCAACTAATGACGTAGGTAAAATTTCAAAAATTAATGGTCAATACACTGCCGATGATATTTTAGAAATATTTAAGGTTTTCGTACCAGTAGATTTAAAAAATGTTACCGAGGACGACACAACTGGCGGTGAAACCGGTGGTGAAACTGGCGGTGAAACTGGTGGCGAAACTGGTGGTGGTACAACCGGTGGCGAAACTGGTGGAGGTACAACTGGTGGCGACACTGGCGAGGACGACGTTGTTATTCCACCATCACCTGACTACTCAGCAGTTAAGCAAAACTGGGATGATGATGGCGAATTAAAGATTTTGGCAATCGGTAACAGCTTCTCAGATGATGCATTAGAATACGTATATCAGGTTGCAACTGACGCAGGTATTGAAAAGATAACCGTTGGTAAGCTATATATCGGTGGCTGTACTCTTGCAACTCACCTTGCAAATGCAAAAAGTGGTAATAGAGCATATGATTACAAGATAAATACAGCAACACCTGGTCTTCGGATCGGGTGTTTTTTACTTGTAGTCCTTCAGCCGTTCTGCAAGAATTTCTTTCACACGATCCCAGTGCCGCTTGAATGTGGAACGCGCCATGTTCATCATAACTGCCGCCTGACGTTCGGAACAGCCTTCCATGATAAGCTGACACATTTTCTTTCCTTCAGGATCGAGTTCTT
>JAZOCP010000228.1:0-2688 GCA_045596585.1 Eubacteriales bacterium | reverse complement strand
AAAAAAATTTAAATTATTTTACTACTATATTTACTATTTTGGCCGGAACATATATTTCTTTAACAATTTCCTTGCCACAAATAGCTTCTTGAACCTTATTCTCTGCCTTTGCAGCACTAATTGCATCCTCTTTTGAAATTGTTTTTGAAATATCAATTGTAGCCTTTAGCTTACCATTTACTTGAACAGCTATTTTTACCATATCATCAACTGTTTTGCTCTCGTCATATGTTGGCCATTCTTCAAGTGAAAGAAGTGTTGTCTTTCCTAAATTCTCCCACATCTCTTCAGTTAAGTGAGGTGCGAAAGGATTGAGTAGCTTAATTAATGAAACAAATTCCTCGTTTGTTAATGTACCAACCTCATAAACCTCGTTAACAAATGCCATCATAGCAGCAATTGCGGTGTTAAACTTCATTGCATCAATGTCAAGTGTTACTTTTTTAATTAACTTATGAAGTGATGTTTCAAGCTTTGGTGTTACACCATTTCCTTTAACCAAATCAGTAAGAGCGGCAACTCTGTCAAGGAAACGCTTACAGCCTCTAATGCTTGCTGGGTTCCAAGGAGCTGCTTTTTCAAAGTCGCCAATGAACATTTCATAAAGACGTAATGTATCAGCACCAAATTCACCAATTACATCGTCTGGATTTACAACGTTACCACGTGATTTTGACATTTTTTCGCCATTTTCACCGAGAATCATACCATGTGCTGTTCTCTTCATATATGGTTCTTTACAACCAATTACATCGATATCGTAAAGGAACTTAGCCCAGAAACGAGAATATAATAAGTGAAGAGTTACGTGCTCCATACCACCATTATACCAGTCAACTGGCATCCAATAATCAATTGCCTCACGAGATGCAAGTGCTTCTTTATTGTCTGGGTCACAATATCTCAAGAAATACCATGATGAACCAGCCCATTGTGGCATTGTATCAGTTTCTCTCTTTGCAGGCGCACCACAATGTGGACAGGTTGTATTAACCCATTCATCAATTTTAGAAAGTGGTGATTCTCCTGTATCGGTAGGTTCATAGTGCTCAACATCTGGTAATCTGATTGGTAATTCGCTTTCTGGAACTGGCACCCATCCACACTTGTCGCACCATACCATAGGTACTGGCTCACCCCAATATCTTTGACGTGAAAATACCCAGTCTCTTAATTTATAGTTAACCTTAGCTACACCCTTGTTATTCTCTTCAAGCCAATTAATGATTGCTTTTTTAGCCTCGCTAACCTCAAGACCATTTAAAAACTCAGAATTGCATAGTACACCTGTTGCTACGTCAGTAAATGCTTCATTTTGCACATCACCGCCAGCAACAACCTCAACTATTGGAAGATTAAATACTTTTGCAAAATCCCAGTCTCTTTCATCATGTGCTGGAACAGCCATAATTGCGCCTGTGCCATAAGTTGCAAGTACATAGTCAGAGATAAAAATTGGAATTTCTTTTCCATTTACAGGGTTGATAGCCTTTACTCCGTCGAGGCAAACGCCTGTTTTATCTTTAACAAGCTCTGTTCTTTCAAAATCAGACTTTTTAGATGCTTCTTCCTTGTATTTCTTAATATCTTCATAGTTATTGAGACTATCCTTCCACTTTTCAACAAGTGCATGCTCTGGCGACATTACCATATAAGTTGCACCAAAAAGTGTATCTGGACGTGTTGTATATACAATTACATCATCGCCCATGGTTGTGCCAAATTTCACCTCGGCACCTTCACTTCTTCCAATCCAGTTTATCTCTTGAGTTTTAATTCTCTCTAAGAAATCAACATCTGCTAAATCGTCAATTAGTCTTTGAGCATACTCAGTAATTTTGAGCATCCACTGGCTCTTTACCTTATGAATTACTTCACTACCACATCTTTCGCAAACGCCATTTACTACTTCCTCGTTTGCAAGTACGCATTTACAAGAGGTACAGAAGTTTACGTTCATTTCCTTCTTGTAAGCAAGTCCTTTTTTGTAAAGCTGTAGGAAAATCCATTGTGTCCACTTAAAATATTCTGGGTCAGTTGTATTGATTTCTCTTGACCAGTCAAAGCTATAACCAATTGATTTTAATTGTTCTTTAAAGTGCTTAATGTTGTTTTCAGTTACTATTTTAGGATGAACATGATTCTTTATTGCGTAGTTTTCTGTTGGAAGTCCAAATGCATCCCATCCCATAGGGAAAAGAACATTATATCCTTGCATACGTTTTTTTCTCGAAACGATGTCCATTGCAGTATATGGTCTTGGATGTCCAATATGAAGACCTTGTCCTGATGGATATGGGAACTCTATTAATGTGTAATATTTTGGCTTAGAATAATCATTAGAAACCTTAAAAGCCTCTAATTCATCCCATTTATCCTGCCATTTTTTATCAATTTTGCTAAACTCGTACTTCATATTTACTCCTTACTTAATTATGTCGCTTATATTAATTTCTTCAGCATCTGCCCATAGCTTTTCAAGATTATAAAAATCTCTTGCTTCATTTGAAAAGATGTGAACAATAACGTCGTGGCAATCTATAACCTTCCACTCATTAGAGTCAGTACCCTCAAGTTTTACATATGGTAATGCACCTTTTGATAGTTGATACTCTACTTCGTCTGCTAAAGCTCGAATTTGGGTGGAGGAATTACCAGAACAAATTACAAAATAATCAGCAATAATTG
>JAZOCP010000227.1:0-3049 GCA_045596585.1 Eubacteriales bacterium | reverse complement strand
AAAATTGAGGTTTTGTTTTCAGTCAGCTGTTCAAATTGCTTGAATATTTTTTGTTCAGCTAATGCATCAAGGGAAGCAGTAGGCTCGTCAAGAATAAGAATATCGGAGTCGGAATAAAATGCCCTTGCAACGGAAAGCTTTTGCCACTGGCCAATTGATAAATCGGTTGCATCCTCGTCAAAAAAACGGATAAGCTTGGTTTTGTAGCCATCAGGGAATTTTTCTATATATTCAGAGGCACCGCTGTGGTTTGCTGCTATTTTAATATCGTCATCGTTTAAGCCCTTTTCAATATCGCCATAGTATATGTTTTCTTCAACACTTACAGCATACTTGCCGAAATCCTGGAAAATAGTGCCAAAGATTTGATATAACTGTGTTGTATCGTATTTTCTTATATCTTCACCATCAAGAAGAATTACACCATCAGTTGGGTCGTATAGTCTTGTAAGAAGCTTAATAATTGTAGTTTTTCCAGCTCCATTTAAGCCTACTAAAACAGTAGTAGTGCCTTTATCAAGAGTAAATGATACGTTTTTAAGGACTAACTTATCAGTACCTGGGTAGGAGAAGGAAACATTTTTAAATTCTATGGTGTGTGCAATATGACGCTTTACATTAAGCGCTGGGACTTGAATTGGAACAATTGTAGGCTCAAGCTTATTAAACTCTATAACGTTATCAATAAACAGTGTGCCTTGATATACAGTTGCAGATGCTGAAACAATTGCACCAACAGATGCGATAATAGTATTCAGAGCATTTGCGTAGTATGAATAATCACCAATTTTAAAGCCAGGGTCGTTAACCGCCTTTAAACCAACATATAGGAATAAAGCAGCATTTACAAAGGCAGTTGCAACAGCAATTAAAATATGCCAAATATTTTCACGAACAATTAGTGATTTTAATCCTTTAAAATATTTAGTGAAAATATTCTTGAATTTTCCAATAAAGGTGTTGGATAGATTAAACAAACGAACTTCTTTTACTAAATCCTTGCTTATCATTAATTGAGAGTAATATTCCATTTGTCGTCTATCCTTTGAGCGATGACGCATATAAAGGAAGTTTTTTCTGCCAAAAATAAATTTTATGATAGCAGCTGGCAAGGAAATAACAAATATGATAATTGGCGCAAGAGGATTTAAGATTGCAAGTACAATGATAAAGGAAACCATGCTAATAAGGTTACTAATCATTGTAAATGTTGAGCTAAGAATTTGAACAGGTCTAAAGGTAGCCTCGCGACTGGCATTTTCAAACTTTTCATAAAACTCAGGACGGTCAAATTGAGAAATATCAATCGACTTTGCCTTAGTGATAATTTTAATTTTTATGTGGTTAGCAACCTTTTCACTCGAAATTTGTATAAAAGCATTGTAAGCATTGGAGACAATACTACTAATAATTAAATATAGTAACTCAAATACAACAAGCCAACCAATAGAAACAGGTAAAAAGCCTAAAAATGTATCGTTTGAATAAAAATCCTTTTGCGCAAACAAATCAGGAATTGATCTTATGATTTCTGAAACGCTATTTATACCGACATCGAAGCTTTCACGATTAATAATGGCATCTCCAACTGCTGTGATTAATTCAGCACCTATTTTTGCACCTAATACAGGGAAAACACCATTTAAAATAGTAACAAGGGACATAATAATTAAAATAAAAGGGCTTGTCTCCCAAACTAATTTAAATATAAATATGTATCGTGCAAAAAAATTACGAATTAATTTAAAAACATAAGGAAAAACCTCTTTAAATGACTTTGGCTTTGGGGTATTGTCCTTAGGTGGCTTTCTGCTTGGTGGTCCGTACATTTAAACCTCCGAAATTTTATTTTTATAATTAATTATAACACTAAGCTATATTAAATGCAAGTAAAAAAAGAGTCGATTAAATAATAAAAAAATTTAAAGTACTCTCAAAATATGACGTTTTTTTCGGTTTTGAAGGCTTATACTTGACTATAAGGTGGTGATTTAGTGATAATATATGCCGACATTTTATTTGCAATAAACTTCAGTATGGATTTTTTATCGCTTTTTATATGTTCAATGATACTACATAAAAAAATAGGAAGAAAAAGAATAATTCTTGCATCGTTGCTTGGAGCATTATATGGTGTGTTAGATGTAATATATATCAATAACCACATTTTTAGTATTGTATTATGCATTGTAGTCTCAATTTTGATTTGTATTATTGTTTTTTATTCAAAAAGCATAAAAGGAATGGTGCTTGCTTTTTTAATGTATTGGGGGGTTAGCGCAGGACTTGGTGGGGTAATGAGCTTGTTATACTCATTTTTAAATAAGATTTTCTATAAATTTTTAGAAGCTTACCCACAAAAAAGTCTTTATAATGGTACAAGATTTTTTATAATTGCTTCAATTACTGCAATAGTATCTATGATTTTTAGCCGAATATTTACAAGTAAAAAAGATATTAAATCAGCTAGTATGGTAGTTACCATTGATAAAGAAGAATATAATATTGACGCATTATGTGACTCGGGAAATGTTTTAACCGAGCCAATATCGGGTAAGGCGGTTGTCTTAGTAACACTTAATTCAAGGCTGGGAAAGCTAATACACAACAAAGATGACAAAAATAAAAGGTTTATTCCATATAAAGATGTTGGAGGAAAAGGATTACTAAAAGGCATAGTGCCAGAAAAAATATTTGTAAACAAAAATTATGTTGATGCAGTAATTGCACCAGTTGATAAAAAGGATTTTGCCGGTTATGATGCGCTTATACCAATTTCTCTTGTATAAGATATCAAACCAAAAGTAATAAGGGGGAAATATGGTAATAAGTAAAATTAAATCACTAATAATTAAAATCTACTGTAAAATTTTCGGTGGAGATGAGGTATATTATGTAAACGGGTCTGAGCTATTATCGGCACCGCTTTCAGCAGATAAGGAGGCGGAAATGATCGATAAGCTTGAAACTGACCCGCAGGCGGCAAATGTGTTGATTGAGCATAATCTTAGGCTAGTTGTGTACATTGCAAAAAAGTTTGAAAACACAG
>JAZOCP010000226.1:0-14010 GCA_045596585.1 Eubacteriales bacterium | reverse complement strand
AGAAGAAAAGGAAGACGAATTAAATAAAACATTTGAGGAATTAATAGCTCCAAACCCAAATGAAAAGCTATATAATTCTTTAAGAATGTATTTTGAACAGCCAAGCCTTAATTATGATGAAATAAAATCTCTTGCTAATGAAATAATCAGAAATGACAGCAAGGATTTATATGCAAGATGCATTCTTGCATTTATAGACCGTGATCGTTTCCCAGAAAACTATAAAAATGCACTTTGTGAGCTTACAAATGCTGAAATTGATGATGAAAAAATTGAATGGATTATTCCTGCGTTTATAAAAAATTCTGAGTATAAGTTTATAAATTCAATAGGTAATTTCTTGGTTGATAAGGGATTATACAAGAAATTTTCTGCCGAATTAGAGGAGGCAGAGGCTCGTATTGAAAAGGAAAACGAGAATTTTTCAAGCGCTCCAAGAGATGTTTTCATCTGCTATTCCTCAAATGATACTATTATTGCTGAAAAGATAGTTGAGCATTTAGAGGATGATGGCAACACCTGCTGGTTTGCAAAAAGAAACATACCACAAAACTCATTATCACAGATTGAATATAGAGCCAAGATTAAGGATGCTATGTCAAAGTGTAAGATTATAGTGGTAATTGCATCTAAAAACTCAATGCTTTCTAAGGAAGTAGAAAATGAGCTTGACTATGCTGACGAGCTCGGCGTTAAAAACCGTATAGAGTATAGGATTGAGCCTGTTGATAATACAACACGCTTCAAAAGCTTCTTTGACGGAATTCAATGGATTGATGCAAGCTATGCTCCTCAATACTTTGCACTAATTAATCAGGTGTACGATATGCTACATCAAAAGCCTGTAATAGAAGTAAAGCCAAGGGAGATAGTAATAGACCCCCAAAAAGTAGAAGAAATCATTGATAAGCTTGATATTGATTTTAAATCAAGACTTATAGAAATAGATTCTAATGATGATTCTGATGATGTGGCACCTTCCAATAATGTGTTTATTGAAGAGGTTAACAAGGACGAGCCAACCTTTGATAAGGATGAATTTACTGATAGCTGCTGTACTGAGCTTGAAAAGTTATCCTTTGAAAAGCAAGAGGCAGTGGCACTTTCACTATTCAAGAAAAATGAATATGCCTCAGCAATTAAAATTCTTAATAAGCTTAATCCAATGCCAACTCTTGATAACCTAACCCTATATTATGTAGGTGAATGCTTATATAATGGACTTGGTATAGACAAGGATGTAGATTCTGCTATGGAACACTACAACCTTGCTAAAACTCAAAGTCCAAAGGGCGAGGCAGAGGACCTTGGCGTGTGCTACTATAATCTCGGCATGAAGCACATAAATGGCGAATGCTTAGAGAAAAACGAGCAAGAAGCAATGGAACTCTTTGAAAGAGCTAAGAAATATAAAAATACAAAGGCTATATATAACCTCGGTATGCTTTATAAATCAAAGAATCTTGTAAGAGCAATTGAATGCTTCAATCAAGTGGCTCAGGAAATGCCTGCAAAAGCATATTTACAGCTCGGTATATGCTATGCAAAATTGAATAACACCCCAAAGGCAGTAGAATGCTATCGCATTTCTGCCACCCATAAAGAGGCCATTGCCATGACCAACCTTGGCTCACTCTACTACTATGGAAAGGGTATAGAGCCAAGCTATGAAAAGGCGATACACTGGTTTACACAGGGCGCCTTGAATGGCAACGCAACCGCACAGTTCAACTTAGGCAACTGCTACCAAAAGGGCAGAGGCACATCAGTTGACCTCGAGCGCGCAAAAAGCTGGTACCAAAAGGCCGCACAAAACGGCAACGAGGAGGCTAAAAAGCGCCTTGAAGAGTTGCAAGGCTAAAAAAGGTAGGCATAAAGCCTACCTTTTTTCGTATTATAAAATTTAAATAGCTCTATCTAATGCGGCAAACTTAAATATTTTTCGAAATCGTAGTCAATTTTGATTTCAATTCAAGTTGAATGGACGCATTTACAGCCCACTTGTCATCATTCCATGTTTCATATATGCCGTTTAATCCTTTAAACAAATTATCTACTTTGCTACGCACTATTTCGCCTTCCCACACAACAAATTCTGCAAAGAAGGGATGCTTTCTCATAGTATCAAAAGGAATATCAATATTGATTGTGTTATTTTTTTGATTCGATTGTGTTTCTTCATCAATAATAGCTGTGTTTATGGAATACCGATAATTAGTATTTATGCGTAAATATTCTCGTATACGTTTTTGTATATCTATGTATTGATGTTTCCCTCTCTCGTTCATTTTGCTCCATTCGGAAACATCACCAACTTTTAACTTTGTAATGCTATGAGCGCGATTATCATTGAAATACTTAACAACAACCTCTTTATACCAACGCAAAGTATATCCATCTAATGTCATATGTAAAAAAGGAATGATTTTTTCGACACGTGCTTTATATTCTGATGTACAGTACAAATACTTGAATGTCATGTTTAGCACTTTTTGCGCACGACCATAAGTAATTATAAAAGAAAAATCTTTGCTAACAGCAAATGTGTTCAACTCTGCGCAATACGCATTACACGTGTCTTCATGCCATTTGTCAAAATCTTCTTGCTTTTTATATTCAAACGGTGAAAGCTTTTTAAATCTGTTAGCAAGCCACCGGATACTTTCTTCTTGAATTTCTGGTTTGTGCCCCGTAGCCCGTCTCGACATATCCGTATGAGCTTTAGCAATCGCATACTCTAATTCTTGTGAGGCAGGAAAGCCTATAGTTGTTTTAGAAAATCTTTTTATCAAGTCATCTAATAGTGGCATGGTTAACCCTCCTTCTTTGTTGAAAAAAGCCCCGAAAATCGGGCTTAGTTGGCGCAGAAAGAGGGATTTCTCCTCTTGAATTTTGCGAAACAATGAGTGCTTATCGTTTGTTTATGTTTCGCAAAATCCTTCGGTCACCGCTACGACTCGTTCCCGAAAGAGTCGCTTAACGCTGCGGTTCGAATCCCTCATATTGTTTTACACGAAATAAAATGGGTAGCACTCACGTTGGAGTACTCCCCATTTTATTTGGCGCAGGAAGAGGGATTCGAACCCCCGTGCCGTTAGGCAAACGGTTTTCAAGACCGCCTCGTTATGACCGCTTCGATATTCCTGCATATTTAAATGTTCATATCTGTGCACAATTTCTCGTGCCTAAGTATAATATCACATTTTTTTAATTATGTCAATATGTTTTTAAAAAAAGAAAAAGATTTTTATTTATTCTTTATTAGTTTATCACCCTTGACTATGAACTAATATTATTGTAAAATTAAAAAAACGGTGTGGAGGCGCATATGAGAATTGTAATTGGTGGAGATGTTTCTATAAAGGATTCTTGGGAATTGTTTGATGGATGCAAGACAAATGAGCTTTTTTCTGATGTGACAGAAATATTTAACGGAACTGACAGGGTGATAGTAAATTTAGAGTGCGCAGTGACCGATAAAAATACTCCTATAAAGAAAATAGGACCTAATATTAACGCACCAAAAAACACTATAAAAGTACTTAAAGAGGCAGGAGTTACCGATTGTATCCTTTCTAACAATCACATTTTTGATTTCGGTAAGGCAGGCGCACTTGATACTATAAAAGAACTCGAAGCTCAAGGACTTGGCTACACCGGCTTTGGAGATAATGAGCTTGACTCCCGTAAGGATATGATTATCAATCACCAAGGGGTTAAAATTGCTCTGATTTCCGTTTGCGAGCACGAGTATTCATATGCACTAAAGAATCGAATGGGTGCACGCCCTTATGACCCTTACGATACAAACGACGACATTGTAAAGGCAAAGGAAAGCGCTGATTACGTTATAGTTACCTATCATGGTGGCAAGGAGAACTGTCGCTATCCCTCGCCAAGGCTTTTAAAGGCGTGCCGTTCAATGATAAAGCATGGGGCAGACGTTGTTTTGTGTCAGCACAGCCACGCAATAGGATGCTATGAGAAATATATGGGTGGACACATCCTTTATGGTCAAGGCAATTTTCATTTTGTCTGGAAGGATGCCGAGGACGAAAAAGATGGTGGAAAAATGTGGAACACAGGTCTTTTAGTGAGCCTTGAATTTGACAGCGATATAAAAATTGAATTTATACCAACGGTTGCTTCTGGGCTTGGTATTAGACTTGCTAAGGGTAATGAGAAGGAAGAACTACTTAGTGAGCTATACGAGCGCAGTAAATCCTTAGAGGACGGCACGTGGGAAGAAAAGTGGCGTGAGTTTGCTGGGGAGCAAGAAAGATATAGTGCGTTTTCAAATGAAATGTATGAGGAAATAGCACATTATTTTGATTGTGAATCACACACGGACGTATGTAAGGAGATTTATAAAACCTATAACCACACAAACGAAAGGGATTAGCCTTGAATAGAGAAGAATTTGAAAAATTAGTAGATGATACCTACCATATAAAAGCGGACTACCCATTTGACGAGGATTTCCAAACCGGTGTTTTCAGACACCCCTCAAGCCAAAAATGGTTTGCCCTTGCCATGAAAATACATAAAAACAAGATAGGTCTTTTGGGAGACGAGGTAATAGACGTTGTCAACCTAAAATGCGCACCAGAGGTTATAGACTCCTTAGTTGGCATTGAAGCTGGTGTATTTCGTGCCTACCATATGAATAAAATTCACTGGCTAACAGTAGCGCTTGATTTGTGCGATAACGACACAACATCATGGTTACTTGATATTAGCTATGAATTAACAAAGCCAAAAAGCAAAAAATAAAAGGACACTAAAAAGTGTCCTTTTTCTTTATTTATATTTCTCGATATGCTCAAGTGTTTTATTTACAAGAGCATCAATGGTTGATTTCTCGTGACCAAGAATTTGAGTTTTTAAAATACCATTTAGTGGCTTAATCCACTCAGGCTCAATATTATCAATTCCGTACATCATACCGATAATTGAGCCAACGGTTGCACCATTACAGTCAGTATCAAAGCCTGTTTCAACTGCCATACAAATTGATTTACCAAACTTGCCCTCGCCATAAAGAAGAGAGGAGATAACAATTAGTGCATTAGAAATTGTGTGGCACCAGTGGTGTGAAATTTCATTGTTATAGCGTGAATGAATTAGATTAAATGCATCATCCTTTGTAGCGCCATTTTTATAGTTATCTATAATTTCCATAGCTTCCTCGTATAGACGAGAGGTAGATGGAATTTCACTAAGACCTGCATAAATAACCTCTAAAATATTCTCGCTATATTTTGCTTTTGCAAGCATAGCGGAAATTAGCATCTCACCATAAATACCATTTTTAATATGAGAAATTGAGGCATCGCGCCAAGCAAGCTCAGCTGCAAGCTCTGGGGTACTTGCCACATAACCATAGTAGTCACCACGGATTTGCGCACCAATCCACTCTCTGTATGGGTTTTTGTGATATGCAGTATATGGTGGTAAATAATGCTTTAAGTAGTTAACAAACGCAACACGCTCAGCTGTGCAATATGCATTTTTTGGTTGCATATCTGTCCAGGTTTCAAGCACGTTTACAGGAGTAAAATCAATGCCGAATTTATCAATCATGCATTGTGCCATAACTGTGTAGTTTGTGTCGTCATCAAATGGCGCACACTCAACCTCGTCAATGTAGTTGTGGCTATTCTTTAGCCATCTTGCATTGTCTGGAAGCGTATCACCTAAGTCTGTGCGCTTAAGGTATCTATATAGTGGGAAGTTGTTTGAGTTCTTTAAAACAGCGTGAATTGTTCTTGTCCACGCACCCTCAATAGGCTTACCAAGTAAGCAACCAGAAATTCTACCATACCATGCGCCAGCCACCTTTTTCTCAAGAGGCACCTCGGTTGCGCTGTTTGTACGTAAGTCGAGGTTGCGAAGCGCCTTTATGCCCTCAAGGTCGCTTGGCTCGTTATATTTATAGTCCTTACGTGTTGGAAGATTTAAAACAAGCTTAGAAATTGCATCGGCGATTTCTTCCTTAAATTCTCCCTCGGGGAGCTTTTGCGCCTCGTCAAAAATCGCTTTATATGGCTCTATATCAATTCCTTCTTCAAGCGACTGATTATATTCTGTAAAAAGCTCGGATGCATAATGCTCCCAAATGTGGTAATACTCGGGGTTCTTAACTAATTTCATAATTACTCCTTATATTTTGAAAAATTTAATTGATTTTATTGCACTGCCATCGGGGTAGTCAGATACCTTGGCAAGTGCTAAAAACTCGTTGCCCTCGTAAACACGAAGATATGTGTCAAGAGGATAATTTGTGTTAATTTTCTTTTGATAAATTTCACATCCACTTTTGAAAAGTCGTGTGTAAAACTCGCTAAATCGAACACAGGGTGCTTCTAAAAATAAATTTTCAGGTGGCACAAGAAGTGAAAAGCGCTCACTCTCGCTCATTCTTTCAAGCTCATCTATCGTGTATGCATCATCAAGCTTAAAATTGCCACTTTCAACTCTTTGTAGCTCAGTCATAGTTGCGCCACAACCAAGATGCGCACCAATATCAGCACACAAGGTTCTTATATATGTACCCTTAGAGCAGGCAACCTCTATTTTGTATAACCCACTTTTTTCATCAAGTACCTCTGGCGTAATTGAAAAAATAGTGATTTTTCTTGCCTTACGTTCAATTTCTATGCCTTGCCTTGCAAGGTCAACTAACTTTTTGCCATCAACCTTTAATGCACTATACATAGGTGGCACTTGTGAAATTTCACCCTCAAATGATCGACACGCCTTGAAAAATCCTTCTTTTGTAGGCAAATCATCACAGCTTGTTAAAACCTTTCCTGTTATATCTTCAGTGTCGGTTGTAATACCAAGCTTAATTTCAGCAATATACCTTTTATTCTCCGACAAAAGATATTCAGCCGCCTTTGCCGCACGTCCAACTAAAACAGGCAAAACACCTGTTGCAAGTGGGTCAAGAGTGCCAGTGTGGCCAACCTTTTTTGTGCCGAAAAGTCGTCTTATTTTAAAAACTATATCGTGAGAGGTAACACCCTTGTGCTTATTAACAAGAATTACCCCTGATATTTCCTTTTCCATTTTAAATTCCTTTTTTATACTCGTCTAAAGCCTTTTTAAATAGTGGAATTACAATATCACGCGCTTCGTTTGGGGTGCTTGCAACAACAGTTGCACCAGCAGCACGCATATGTCCGCCACCACCTAAAATAGAGCAAACCTTAGATACATCAATTTCTGCATTTGCACGAGAGGAAAGAGAAAACTTAGTTTCATCCTTGGAGCTTTGCTTAAGCGAAAGTGCAATTAAAACCCCGTCAATTCCTCTAACAGTATTTACAATATCAACAATGTCAGCATCAATAATATCGTTTTTTTCCTTCATTTCGTTTGTAAAAACGATAATTGAAATGGCGCCATTTTCATACATTTCCATTTTTTCATATGTAAGTCTTTGCGCCTTTACTTCCTCAAGTGACTTCGAGTCGAAAATTATACGGTTAATCTCAGCATGGTCAATTCCACGCGCGATAACTAATGAGGCAAGTGACATAGTCTCTGGTGTAACATTTGAAAATCTAAATCCACCTGTGTCCGCGCTCATGCCAGCGTAAAGACACTCGTAAAAGTTAAGTGGAAGCTTATCTAAAATGCCAAGCTCCTCTGCTAAAAGGTATATATTTTCAGCACAGGATGCGCGAAAGCTTTCGTAGTAGTCACTAAATCTTGTGCACATTGAATGGTGGTCAATTGTGATATCAACCTTGTTTGCCAAATATTCAAGCTCACCAAGCTGTGAAGGTGAGGCAACGTCAACTGCAATATATCTTTCATACTCGCCCCCGTCAAGCTCAAGTGAGACACCACCTGTTATAAAGCTAAATTTTCTTTGTGGCATATCACCACAACAAACCTTACATTCCGAGCCGAGAAGTGTAAGGATATGCTTAAGGGAAAAAGCGCTACCAAGTGTGTCAGGGTCAGGGTTTTTGTGGCAGAGAATAGCAGTTTTTTTCTTTTCCAAAACCTTATTTGCAAGGTCCTTTAATGTTAGCTTATTCATCATCGTCCTCATCAGGCTTTATATCAAGCGTTTTCAAAATTGATGAAATATTTGCACCATACTCAGCCGAAGAGTCAAGCTCAAAGGAAAGCTCTGGTGTTATTCTTAGATTAATCCTTCTCGCAAGCTCGGACCTGAAAAAGCCACTTGCATTTTTAAGCGCCTTTGCAACATCGCCCTTGTCTCCACCTAAAACGGAATAGTAAATCTTTGCAAACTTTAAATCCCCCGAAACATTAGCACCAGTAATTGAAACAAGCGCCCCTGCAATTCTTGGGTCCTTTACATCGCGTAAAATTTGTGCAAGCTCTTCCTTTACAGCATCATTTATGCGATTTCTTCTATATTTTGCCATAAAATCTCCTCATATGTCGTAGAAATATTACTTTATACCTTAGTATATCATATATTCTTATTAAATTCAAATACTTTGCTTGAAAATCAACTAAAAAAATGATAGAATAAAATTGTACTAAAAATATGGAGGAAAAAAATGACACCACCCGAAATTGTTTTATTAGTTGCAATTATAATTTCCTGTTTGATTTCCCTTTTATCAGTTGCCTTTTCCTTAGCAACACTTTTAAAGCCAAGAGGGACAAAAAGCCAAGGACAAAACACAGAACAAATCAAGGAAATTATTGATTTAAAGATTGACCAAATTGAAAAGGCAAACCAATATAATGCCACAAAAATTGACGAAAAAATCGAAAAGCTTCAGGCTGAAATGAAGTCGTTAAATGAGCATAACACCAAAAGCTACATTGATATGATGGAAAAATTAAGCCAAGAGCTTGAAAAAATGAATAGGCAAAATATAGAACAGAGCGAAAAATCTATTGAAAGCTTAAATAAGAGGTTTGACGAGTTTACTAAAAATATGGCAGAAAGGTTTGAGTCAATAGATAAAAATGTTGCAAAATCACTTTCTGACCTACGCCGAGAAAATAGCGAAAAGCTTGATAACATTCAAAAGGTTGTTGATGAAAAGCTCCAAAAGACCATTGATGAAAGACTTAAGGAGTCCTTTGAAAATGTTGTTTCACAAATCGGTAATGTAAACAAGGCAATTGGCGAAATTAAGGGCATCGCCCAAGATGTTGGCTCACTTAAAAATGTTCTAACAAATGTAAAAACAAAGGGCATAGTTGGTGAGGTAATACTCGGCAATATAATCAGTGAAATTTTAACCACGGAGCAGTATGAAACTAACGTTGCAACGAAGAAAAACTCGAGAGACGTGGTCGAATTTGCAATAAAAATGCCAGCCTCTGATGGTGAATATATCTACCTACCAGTTGACTCGAAATTTCCACTTGAAAGCTACAATAAAATCAAGGATGCAATTGACCTTGGCGACAAGGACACACTTGACAGTGCGCGTAAGGAATTAAGACAAAAAATTAGGTCATATGCAAAGGATATTTCCGATAAGTATATCGACCCACCAAGCACAACCGATTTTGCAATTATGTTCTTGCCAACAGAAGGACTTTATGTTGAGGCTATCGAGCAAGGAATTTACGAGGAATGTCAAAGAGATTTTAGAGTAAATATGGCAGGTCCAACAACGCTTTCTGCACTTCTAAACGCTTTAAAGCAAGGCTTTAAATCACTTGCAATCGAAAAAAAGAGTGCTGATGTATTTAAGCTACTTGAGGCAGTAAAGACCGAGTTTGAAACCTTTGCAGATGCACTAACCAAAACTAAAAAGCACGTTGAACAGGTTGATGCTGACCTTGCAAATTTGATCGGCACAAGAACCAATGTTATGGCAAGAAAATTAAAAACCATTGGAACAATGAACGAGACCGAGGCAAGGGAAATATTAGAAATTGAAGAGTAAGAAAAGAGCCACACGGCTCTTTTCTCTTTTAAAATATTTGCATATAATATAATAGACTTGAATTTTTAAATGCTTTATGTTATTATATCATATATAATCCTTGAAAATAAAAGGGGGAAATGGCAATGACAACTAATGAAAAGGCAGCTGCCGAGCTTGTAAAATCCTATAAGGACTCAAAAATTATTACATTTTCGTCAAATCTTAAGCTTCCTGACAAGAACGAGATTATTTCAATATTAAACGATTTACAAGGGCTTTTTTTCCCTGCTTATTTTGCATCTGTTGATTCTTCGCTAAATGCAGAGGATTTTGTAGAGCGCACAATTAGCTCTGTAAATTTTAGAATTAGAAAGCAAATAGAGCTTGCCTTGATTGTGAAAAGCAAGGAAAATCCACAGGAAAATGCAAGAAAAATAGCTGATGATTTTATCTCCAAGCTACCAAACGTTCACGCACTACTTTTAAAGGATGTTGAGGCAACCTTTGAGGGTGACCCTGCGGCTGATAGTATGGAGCAAATTATATTTTCATACCCAGGTCTTTATGCAATTTTCGTATACAGGGTGGCGCATTTGCTTTATGAAAACGGTGTTCCATTTGTACCAAGAATTATGACTGAGCATGCACACTCAAAAACAGGTATTGATATAAACCCTGGTGCTAAAATTGGCGAATATTTCTTTATCGACCACGGTACAGGTATAGTAATTGGTGAAACAACAATAATTGGAAACCACGTAAAGATTTATCAAGGTGTAACCTTAGGTGCACTTTCTCCAAGAAAGGGTCAAAGCTTAGCTGGTAAGAAAAGACACCCAACAGTATGTGATAACGTTACAATTTACTCTGGTGCATCAATTCTCGGTGGAGAAACAGTAATAGGTGAGGGCGCTGTTATTGGTGGTAACTCATTTATAACAGAGTCAATTGCAAGTGGCGCTAAGGTTAGCGTAAAACAACCAGAGCATATAATCAAAAGCTAAAAGAGGAATAAATGAACGCAAAAATAAAAATTACAACATCACAAATAGAATATAAGGGAAAATCAATCTTTGAACGTGCAGCTGAGGAGCTTTTAATTACAGAAACCTTTGATAGTGGCACAGGCGAGGACACAATTGAAACAACCCTTTATGGTGATATCTCAACTCGAAACGAAACCTTCCTTATTAAATACGAGGAGGAGACTGAGGGTATGGGTGGTGTATTTACCGAGCTTAGCTTTAATATGGAAAGGCCAAAGGAAATCACCATTTCAAGAAAGGGCGCACTTGAAAGCTGTATGTATTTTGAGGAAGGAAAGCGCCATATATGTATTTATAACACAGGCATTATGCCATTTGAAATTTGCATTTACTCTAAAACAGTTGATAATCAGCTTATGACAAATGGTTATTTAGAGCTTGCTTATTTGATTGAAATTAAGGGTGCATGTGCACAAAAAACCATATTTAAAATGGAAGTGGAAAGAGTATGACAGAGTCCGAATTTAGGGCAGAATTAAAGTCACTTCACGGTGGCTATTTGTTCTTTGGTGGCGAGGACTACTTAAAATATACCTACTCAAAAGAGGTATATAAGAGAGTTCTTGATGGCACCTTTGACGAATTTAATCATATAATCTTGTATGGCGAGGAATTTACCCCCGCCATCCTTTCGCAAGCAATTGGCGCACTACCTATGATGGCGGAGAAAAAGCTTGTTGAGGTGCGTTGTGTTGATTTTAATTCAATGAAAAAGGACACACTCTTGGCGCTTTGCGATGTGCTTTCAACTCTTGGGGAAAACGAGCATACTGTGCTTATTATTCGCGCAGATAATGACTTCTTTTCGGCAGGTAGGCTCCCAAATAATCCAAGTGAAATATATCGCTCACTCACTAAATATCTAACCCCTGTTGAATTTGAATTTCCAACCCCTGCAAGACTAAAATCTTGGGTTTTAAGACATTTTTCCGATAATGGTGTTGAGTTTGACCAATCACTCACTGATAAGTTAGTTGAGGTATGTGGACACGATATGTGGTCACTTTCAAATGAAATAGACAAGCTATGCGCATATATTAGTGAAACGGGTAAGGGAGCACTTACTAAGGCAGATATAGAAAACATTTGCTGTAAAACTATGGAATATGATGATTTTCAGCTCACAAATGCACTTTTAGCTAAGGACAAAAAGCTCGTTTTTGAGACACTCCATAGGCAAAAAATGACTCACGAGCCACCATTTACTATACTTGCCTCAATTGTTCGTATGTACTCGGAGCTTTTGCTCGTTCAGCGCCTAATTTCGAGGGGACTAACAAACCCACAAATCAAGGACGCAACAGGCATTCACGAGGTTAAAATAAGCAAATATAGAAGAGCTATAACGGGCGAAAACCCAAAGAAATTCAAACGCGCTCAGGAGCTTTGCCTTGAGGCGGACGTAAAGTCTAAATCACAATCTAATGTGACATCTTATATTGCTGTTGAAAGGCTAATTAGTGCACTTTGTGCATTGTTTTGTAGGTAAGAGATGAAGCCAAGAGTGATATACCCAATAATTGTAGAGGGCAAGTATGACAAAATCAAGCTTGACTCAATTGTTGAGGCAAATGTAATAACAACAGGTGGCTTTGCTATATTTACAAGCGAGGAAAAAATTCACCTTATAAAAAAGCTTGCCGAAAAATCAAAAATTATAATACTGACCGACTCAGATGGGGCAGGACATTTAATTCGCTCACATATAAAGACTGCACTTTCAAGTGAGCAAATCATAAATCTATATACCCCCGAGGTTTTTGGAAAGGAAAAAAGGAAAAAATCCCCCTCTAAGGAGGGCAAGGTTGGTATAGAGGGCATTGGTGCTGATAAGCTACTTGATATTTTATCACCATATTTTGAAGATACCCCTAAAAAAGAGCGTGGTGGCATTACAAAGGCTGATTTTTATGCTTTTGGACTTAGTGGCAGAGAAGGAAGCGCAGAAAAAAGAAAAGAGCTTTTAAAGGCTCTTGAGCTTCCTACTAATATGAGCCCAAACGCTATGCTACAAGCAATAAATATGCTATATAGCAAGGAAGAATTTAAAATTATTATGGAGCAGTAAAATGGAGCTCTTTAAGCACAGACACTTAGCCTTTGGGCTTGTGGGATTTATTGTAAGCCTTTTTGTTTCATATTATTTAAGCACTCTATTTAGAGTGCTTGTGCTTGTCTTTATGACATTTGCTTTTATAGGCCTTTTTATCTCATTATTAATAAAGAAAAAGAAGAGTATGCTTGATGTGCTTATCAAGTGTACTCTTTTATGCTTTTTTGTAGCACTTAGTATGCTAATCTCCCTTATTTCCTTTGGGAAAGAAGCGAAAATTGAAAAATACTATGGTCAACAAAAAGAGGTTATAGCCACAGTAAAGGAAGAAATATATGAAAGTGGCTATGAAAGCAAATATATAGTAAAAATAAAAGAAATTGATGGAAAAAGGGCAAGGGTAAAGGCAATTTTAACTTTACCAAATAATTTAAATCTCAATGATAAGGTGAAGCTAAATGCAACCATAAATGGATTGGGCGAAAGCGACGCCTTCAATGAGAAAAAGGTGTATTTAGATGACGGAATTGTAGCATCGCTTGAGTCAGAGGAATATGAAATAATCAAAGCAGGAAACAATAAAGAGGGTATATTTAAAAGATTGAACACAGCGCTTTGCACTGTATTTGAAAGAAATCTTTCAAATAATTCTGCATCAATCTTTAAGGCGTTGCTTTTGGGCAATACAAAAAATCTTGACCCAAGCATAAGACGGGACTTTTCAAGAATAGGCATAAGCCATATTTTAGCCTTAAGTGGTATGCACATTACCTTAATTACAACTCTTTTCGGCTTTTTAATAGGACTTGTCCGTATCCCAAAGCAACTAAAGATAACATTAATCATTATTTCAATATCCTTCTTTGTTACATTAACTGGCTTTTCTCCGTCTTGCGTTCGTGCAGGAATTATGATGTGCCTTTTTTGGTCGTTTGCGCTTTTTGGACACCAAGCTGATAATATAACCTCTCTTCTTTTGTCTGTATCATTAATGCTACTGTTCTCACCATATTTAATTTTTTCAATATCA
>JAZOCP010000225.1:0-8107 GCA_045596585.1 Eubacteriales bacterium | reverse complement strand
ATGTTTCCCATAGTCGAAAAGCGAGATGCGGAGCAACGTAGTATAACGATGTTAATTCAGTTCCAAATTAGAACTCGGCAGAGCCGGTTGTACGTGGATAAGACTCAACGTCTCTAATATTAGCAACACCGGTGATATACATAATAAGTCTTTCAAAGCCAAGGCCAAAGCCTGCGTGCTTGGTGCCACCGTACTTACGAAGCTCGAGGTACCACCAGTAGTCCTCCTCGTTTAGGTTGAACTTTTCCATAGCGCGAAGGAGGTAGTCAAGGCGCTCTTCTCTTTGTGAGCCACCGATAAGCTCACCAACACCTGGAACGAGCATATCCATTGCAGCAACGGTCTTTCCGTCGTCGTTTAGGCGCATATAGAAGGCTTTAATATCTGCTGGGTAGTCGGTAACAAATACTGGCTTACCAAATACCTCCTCGGTGATATATCTTTCGTGCTCAGTTTGAAGGTCGATGCCCCATTTAACAGGATACTCAAACTTCTTACCGCTCTTTTCAAGAATTTCGATAGCCTCTGTATATGTTACGTGACCGAAATCGTTTGAAACTAAGTTGTTAAGACGGTCGAGCAAGGTTGTGTCAACAAACTTATTGAAGAACTCAATTTCTGCCTTACATTCTTGCATTACGTATTTAACAACGTATTTAATCATGTCTTCAGCAAGACGCATATCGTCCTTAAGGTCTGCAAAAGCAATTTCTGGCTCCATCATCCAGAATTCTGCCGCGTGACGAGCAGTATTGGAGCGCTCAGCACGGAAGGTAGGACCAAAGGTATATACGTTTGCAAATGCCATAGCATATGTCTCAGCACTTAATTGTCCTGAAACGGTTAAGTTAACGCTCTTTCCAAAGAAGTCCTTTGAAAAGTCAATTTTTCCGTCCTCTGTTCTTGGTAAATTATCAAGGTCAAGAGTTGTTAGACGGAACATTTCACCAGCGCCCTCACAGTCCGAGCCTGTGATAATTGGGGTGTGAACATATACGAAGTTTCTTTCGTTAAAGAATTTATGAATTGCGAAGGCAGCAACTGAGCGAACTCTAAATACTGCGCTGAAAAGATTTGACCTTGGACGAAGGTGCGCAATTGTACGAAGGTATTCAAGGGTGTGTCTTTTCTTTTGAAGTGGGTAGTCAGGTGTTGACTGTCCCTCTACCTCGATTTTCTTTGCTTTAATTTCAAAAGGCTGCTTTGCCTCAGGAGTTAGTACAAGTGTACCATTTACGATAAGAGAGGCACCCACATTTTGCTTTGCAATTTCATTATAGTTATCAAGAAATTCAGCCTCGAAAACTACTTGTAAATTTGTAAAATAGCTACCGTCATTTAATTCAATAAAGCCAAAAGCATTACTTGAACGAATAGTTCTTGCCCAGCCTGCAACGGTGATTTCTTGATTTGCAAATTTTTCAGGGTTTAGAAATATTTCTTTTACTGTTGTTCTTACCATTTTTATGCCCTCTTTTAAATAAAGTTATAAAATATTTAATATTATATCACTACAAATACAGTTTTACAATACCTTTTGTTATTTTTTCCAAAATTCAATTACCTCGTTAAGTAGGCTCTTTGCATTATCTATGTATTTTATATGCTTCCAATACTCTGGAAAAAGGCTATGATACTCGGGTGTTGCAAAACGGTCATCTACTAAGAAAACGACACCCTTTTCGTCCTCACTACGAATTACGCGCCCCGCAGCCTGCATTACCTTTATAAGTCCTGGGTAGGTGTATGCGTAGGCATAGCCATTTTCACGTGTCTTATCGTAATATTCCTTAATTATGTTTAATTCGCTTGAAATTGTGGGGAGTCCAACACCGACAATTATAGCACCGATTAGTCTTTCGCCACGGAGGTCAATACCCTCAGAAAAGCTACCACCAAGGACGCAAAATCCGACAAGGGTGCCTTCTTTTTTCGCATCGAAGCTATCAAGAAATTCCATTTTTGCCTTTTCGGACATACTCTTTTTTTGATAGGTAACATTGATTTTGGGGTATTTCTTTTCAAAGATTTCAGCAACCTCGGTTAGGTACTGATATGATGGGAAATAAACTATATAATTTCCCTGCTTGCCCTCTATTGCTGCACGAATTATATTTGCAACTGTGCCTGCACTCTTTTTTCTATCCTCATATCTTGTGCTTACATTACTTACCCCAACTAAGCATAGCTTATTTTTATCAAATGGGGATTTTAGGGTTAAGGTTTTTGCTTTATTACAGCCAAGAATATCTGCATAATATTCAAGTGGATTAAGGGTAGCCGAGAACAAAATGCTACATATTCCCTTTTTAAGTGACTCGTCAAGCATATAAGATGGGTCAAGGCATAAAAGCCTAACTGTTACGTCCTCTCCCCTTGCCTCAATATAGAGGGTAAAGCGCTTGTCGAAAATTTTAGAAACAGCAACAAGCTTTTTAAGGTTCATATACGTTGCGTGTAATTCATCATCGTCAATGTCCCTTGAAAAGAGCTTTTTTGCCCCTGTCATAAGGTTTAAAAACGGGTCACAAATATCGTCTGGAAGCTGAGAATTTATGTAAAATCCGTACACTTCCCCCTCTATTTCTTGTTTTTCAGCCATTGCAAGCTCATAGTAAAGGTCAAAGCGATTTAATATGCTTGCAAGTGACTCACCGATATATTTATCGGCTGAATATTTGTTGTTGAGCGCAACAAACTCCTCTCTTTTTAGGGTAACCGAAAACATCTCCCTTGCACGGTCGGGGAGGTTGTGTGCCTCGTCTATTAAGAATATTTTATCGCTACCATCATCACACTCAAAGTATCTACGAAGGTATGCGTTTAGGTCGAATAGATAGTTATAGTCACAAACGATAAGCTCACACCATTCGGAAAGCTCAAGGGATAGCTCATATGCGCAAACCCCGTGCTTTTGTGCAACCTTATCTATTATGTCCTTTGTATATGTTTTATAGCTTTCTAAAAGCTCAAGTATTGCATCATTAATTTTATCAAAATAGCCCCTTGTTACGTGACAATATCTTGGCTCACACTTTCTTCTTTTAAAGGGTGGGAAGCTTACACAGCATTTGTCCTTTGAGGAAAGGTGAATTGCGCGTAAATTAGGTATTTGGTCGCGCATTAAATCTACTGCATTTAATGCAGAAAGTGCAGTTGTGGTTTTGCCTGTGAAATAAAAGATTTTATCAGCATAGCCCTCTCCAAGTGATTTTAGGCTTGGGTATAGTGATGCCATTGTTTTTCCTGTGCCAGTTGGTGCCTCGGCAACTAATCTTTTATGTGAGTGTATGGCTCTAAAGGACTCAATTATAAATTCCTTTTGTCCATCACGTGCGCCCTCCTTGAAAGGGAAACGTAACGCGTGTAGCTCATTTACAACCTTAGTTGCACGCTCCTTTATTATTTTGGCAAGGGGCGTTAGGCGGAATATTGCATATTCAAATGCTTGTAATAATTCCTCTCTTTTTACAACGCGAGAATATTCTCTTACCTCGTCTGTGCCCTCCTCAAAAAAGTTAGCAGTGATTTTCATACTATATTGCTGTGATTTTTCAGACATTATATAGCCTGCTATCATTAGGGAATTTAAAGAAAGCTCAAGCTCACCATTTTCAAGTCCGTCAAGTCTATATGGCACTGTATATACAGCATCAATTTGATAGCCCCTCTCGTCCTCTCTTATGCACTCTGGGTAGGTATAAACAGTAATTTTTATGCCCTGTGAAATTGTAGTAAATGTATAAGCATCAACAATATTTGGCTTTTTTGTGTGTAGCTTATGGCTTATTATTGCGCCACCATTTTTATTGCCTGGCACAAATCTTGTCTGTATATCGCCACCGCGATAAACATATGAGGCAAGCAAAGAAGCGCTAATATAAACGCTATCAGTTTCTTTATCATAAACACAGCTCATTACTTTTTTACCTCCCTTGACTTTTTTATTTCTTTGTTGTATAATTTTTTTGTAATTTGATTAAGAGGTGCTTTAAATGATTATAGACCAAAAGAAAACAACTCTTGCATATAGGTGCCCAGCCTGTGGCTCTGTACCTACAAGCATGGTAGGCGCTTTTTCACTAAGCGGTGACCTTTTTAAATTAAAGTGTGCGTGCGGACAAAGCCATTTAACTGTTGAAAAAACAAGGGACGATAAGCTACGCTTAACTGTGCCCTGTGTTGCATGTCCACAGCCACACTCTTATGTGATTTCAAAAAATGTATTTTTCGGCAGTGATATTTTTGTTATTCCTTGCTCACTTTGTGGTGTTGATATTTGCTTTATCGGCAAGGAAAACGAGGTTGCCTCCGCTGTTTATCGCTCAAACGAGGAGATTATGCTCGCACTTGGGGAAAACTCACTTGACAGCTTAAAGAGTAAAGAAAACGAAGAGGAAGCTGACCCTGCCATTTACGATATGATTACATTTGTAATTAGTGATTTGCACGATGAGGGCAAAATCTACTGTCGTTGTCCCGAGGGACACGGCGATTACCTTACCACATTTTTAGGCGATAAGGTTACTGTAGAATGTAAAAATTGTGGAGCACGTGTCGAGATTTTGGCCCGTGGCATTGGAGATGCCGAAGCATTCTTAGAGGCTGATAGCCTTACATTAAAATAATATTGGGGGAAGAATTGTTGTTTTTACAAATTCTTCCCTTTTTAGGTAACATTTTATATTTTTCGACATAGTATTATAGCAGAGGGGCACACACGTGCCACTCAATCTTAAGTAAAGGAATCTTCATATGGAGTGCGGTAATACTATGAACAACTGTCTTTGCAATCTTTTTGATAACGAAACTATTTGGATTATAGTTCTTGCAGCTATCGTTATTTGCTGTTGCTGTCATTAAGTAGCTATTTGTTAAATAGGTAATACTTTTAAAAAACCCACAAACTTAGGATTTGTGGGTTTTCTGTTTTTATTATTCAGCGTCTTGTGCCTCAGCATCTTCAGTAGCTTCCTCTTGTGCTACCTCCTCAGCCTCTGGGAGAAGTGCGCGAGATGAAAGTGAAACCTTTTGGTTTTCCTCATCAATTGCAACAATCTTAGCCTCTAATACATCGCCAACCTTAAGCACGTTAGCAACTGAGTCAATTTTCTTGTCTGCAATTTGGCTGATGTGAATAAGTCCATCAACGCCTGGTACGATTTGTGCAAATGCACCGAAGGTTGTAACACCTACTACCTTAACCTCTGCTGTATCGCCCTCATTATATTGTGACTTGAAGATGTTCCATGGGTTTTGGTCGTCTGTCTTGTGACCAAGTGAAATCTTTTTGTTTTCCTTGTCAACTGCTTTTACAAATACGTTTAGCTTATCGCCAACATTTACAACCTCGCTTGGGTGCTTGAGTCTTTTCCATGAAAGCTCAGTAATATGTACAAGACCATCTACTGCACCAAGGTCAACAAATGCGCCATATACTGTTAGGGACTTAACTGTTCCTACAAACTCTTGGCCTACCTCAACAGATGCCCAGAATGCTTCCTTCTCTGCCTTTTGTTGCTCTCTTATTACTGCCTTAATTGATGCAATAGCCTTTTTCTTGTCAGCCTTAATTTCAACAACCTTTACCTCTTTAGTTGTGCCAACTAAGGTAGCCATATCGCCATCCTTGCTAACTCCTGTCATTGATGCAGGAATAAATGCTCTTACTCCATCAATTACACACACAACGCCACCCTTAGTAGCCTCTGTGATTTTTGCGTTAACTACCTCACCACTTGCTTGATAATCAACAATTTTTTGCCAGTTTTTAACACCGTCAACCTTTTTCTTTGAAAGAATTGCGATACCATCTCTGTCACTTACACTAAGAACAGATGCATCTACTGCATCACCAATTTTAAAGAGGTCAGCTAATTTTTCGTCATTTGAATCGGTAATTTGGTCTCTGGTGATAACGCCTGTAACCTTTGTTCCGAGGTCTAAACGGATTTCATTTTCTGAAATCGACATAACTGTACCTGTAACTGTTGCTCCTGTGTATATTTTAACCTTTGCTCCGTTTTCGCACTCTTTAGCAAAGAGCTCCGCAAAGCTTTCTTCCATAATTTCGCTCATTGTTTCTTTTACCTCCATTATTAAGCTATCAGGGGTGGAAGCCCCTGCAGTTATACCAATATTTTTCGCGTCCCCGAGCTTTTTCATCTCTATATCATCCTTTGTTTGTACCCAAAATGTTTTTTCGCAATGCTTACTACAAACCTGTACAAGCTTAGATGTATTTGAGCTTTCCTTGCCACCTATTACTATCATAGCATCACAAATACGTGAAAGTGACTCAGCTTCTGTTTGTCGCGTTTCGGTAACACTACATATTGTATCAAAAATTTTTGCATTTGTACAGTATTTTTTTATAATTTTTTGACATTTTTCCCACAATGATAGCTTTTGTGTGGTTTGTGCTGCCATATTTACTGTACCAAGCTGTTCCTTGTGCGACTTTAAATACTCTTCTAACTCTTTATCGTCCAAGAAAACCTCGCACTTGTTATTTACATAGCTAATTATTGATTTAACTTCAGGGTGCTCCCTTTGACCAATTACAACAAAAAGCTCATCCTTAGTTGAATTTTCATCTGCGATTTTATGTATCTTTTTTACATATGGACAGGTGGTATCAACTATTTTTATTCTTTCATTTTTTGAGGCATATGTCTCAAGATTTTTTTGAATTTCCTTTTCAATTCCGTGAGTTCTTATAACTATTGTTACGTTTTTGCCCTCTGAGTTCTTTAAAAAGTCATCTATTTTTTCAGGCTTTAATTCAAGCACGCCGTTTTTTTCAAGATAATTTACATAATGCTCGTTGTGAATTAGCTTACCAAGGGTGCAAATTATATCATTTTCGCCCTTATTTTTAATAAGCTCCTCAACTATATCTGTTGCACGGCGTACACCAAAGCAAAAGCCCGCATTTTTAGCAATTCTTATCATTTATTAGAGTTGTCTTCTTTCTGATTTTTTCTCTTACCTTTTCAAGCTTTTTAGGTGAAAGTGGCTTTCTGTCAATGCCATCGTTGAGATCACACACGCGACTATACGCAAGCTTAGTAATAGCACGTGCCCTTTCCATACCACCAAGAACTGGGAATTTTAATTCCTCTGGGGAAATGTATTTTCCAACTACAATTTCGGTTCTTCTAAAAAGGCCCATTTTGTTTCTCTTTGTTCTTACAGAAACAGGTACAATGCCAACATGCGCACGTGAAGCTATCATGCCAAGGCCCTCCTTTGGCTCAACCTCGCGTGGGTCAATGTATGAGCAACGTGTGCCCTGTGGGAAAATGCCTATGCACTCGCCATTTCTTAAAAAGTCAATGGACTTTCTTATTGCACCGATATCGTTTGCATTACGGTCAACCGGATATGCACCCATAATTTTACAAACCCCTCTTAAAAAAGGAGTGTGAAATGCCTCTTTTTTTGCCATAAAGTGAATTTGCTGTTCAAATGCAAGACCGATAGGAACCACATCAAAGAAGTGTGAGTGGTTTGAGCAAACTATAAATGGTGTGCCCTTTGGTGGACGGTTTTCAAGATTTACAAACTTAATTCTAAAAATAAACTTGAAAAACCAACCAAGCATTTTTATTACAAAGAAATATTTTTTCATATATCAACCTTTGTCCTTATTATGTCTATTACTGCCTCGACTGTGCCCTCAATATCAAGGTCGGAGTTGTCAAGTATAACTGCATCATCAGCTGGAATTGCAGGTGCTGTTTTTCTTGTTGAGTCATTATGGTCACGAGTTTTTATGTCCTCAAGTACACCTTCAAGAGTGCAATTTTCGCCCTTAGCAATTAGCTCAAGATAACGTCTTTTTGCCCTTGCCTCTGGGGATGCAACCATAAATATTTTAACCTCGGCATCTGGTAAAATTACTGTGCCGATATCACGTCCGTCCATAACAACGCTGTTTTTATTTGCTATATCTCTTTGTGTATTCAAAAGGAAGCTACTCACCTCCGGAATGGCGGAAACCTTTGATGCGTACATAGCAATCTCGCCTGTACGAATGTTATCCCCCACCCTTTCGCCGTTCAAGGTGATAATTTGCTCTCCGTCAACAAATTGCATATTAAGG
>JAZOCP010000224.1:0-6236 GCA_045596585.1 Eubacteriales bacterium | reverse complement strand
TTTGGTATTTCTATGCTTTTAAGTGAAGTACAATCATAAAATGCATAATCGCCAATTGTGGTTACGCCATTTGGTATTACTATGCTTTTAAGTGAATAGCAATCATAAAATGCATAATCGCCAATTGTGGTTACGCTATTTGGTATTACTATGCTTTCAAGGGACTCACAATAAAATGCATAGTCACCAATTGATGTTACCTTATAGCCATCAATGGTAGATGGGATTTCTATTTTGGTTGATGTGCCTATATAAGCAGTTATTACACATGTATTATCTGTTTTTATCGCATAGCTAAAGCCATCTTTGGTTGTGCCAACAGCCTTAATCCCCCATACTACTGTGTGAACATGACCATAATCGACCCAATTATTGTCCCAACCACTTGGTTTGCTTTCCGCCTCGCAATAAATTGTGAGATAATCACAAAGAGCAAAAGCATCTTCACCAATTTCCGTTACGCTATTTGGTATTTCTATGCTTTGAAGGCGAAAGCAATCATAAAATGCAGAATCGCCAATTGTTGTTACGCTATTTGGTATTACTATGCTTTTAAGTGAAACACAATCATAAAATGCATAATCGCCAATTGTGGTTACACCATTTGGTATTACTATGCTTTCAAGGGAGTGGCACTCATAAAATGCTCTTTGTCCGATTGATGTCACCTTATAGCCATCAACGATAGATGGGAATTCTATTTTGGTTGATGTGCCTGTATAACCAGTTATTACACATGTATCATCATTTTTCACCATATAGCTAAAGCCATCTTCGGTTATACCGGCATCCTTAACACCATAAACGAGTCTATGCGAACCACGATAAGAGGGACAATAAAAGTAGTTATCGTTAGCGTAATTTTTATCGTAGCTATACCAATATTCGTACCAATTACTTGGTACATCTTCTGCCTCAAAACAAATTGTAGCATCGCCACCACAAAATGCGTGATAACCAATTGTAGTTACGCTATTTGGTATTACTATGCTTTTAAGTGAATCACAATCACAAAATGCATAATCGCCAATTGTAGTTACACTTTTCGGTATTACTATGGTGTCAATTCTTTTATGTTTTAAAAACGCCTCATCGCCTATTTTTAAAACCTTTAATCCCATAATTCTCTCTGGGATTTTAACCTTTTCTTTAGGAATTATGGTTCTATATGTTGTGATTGTTATACCACCATTTTCAATTTGTGCACCATATTTAAAGTAGTTGCTTGAGAAGAATATAATAACAGAGGAAACCAATAGCACTACTACCAAAATGGCTGATACAACACCTGCACTTGAGACTATTGCTGATATGCATGTTTTCTTTTTTCTTTTTTCAATAAATTCCTTTTGCTTACAAAGAAGCTGTTTCTTTATTTCGCCTTCTGTCTTGTCTAATGCAAGCTTAAACAATTTAGACTTATAAGAATTACAAGGAAGGCTTTCAATTTTAGGTGATTTTGAGTAGGAAAGTAGCAAATTAACATACGCTTTTCCATTTGATGGGTCACACCTTACAAAAATCCTTGAGCAGTTTTTTGCGTGGGAATAATCACCCTTTTTAAGGGCAACTTCTATTTCATTTTCATAATATTGCTTTTGATTTTCCTTAGCCTTTTCAAAAAATGCTTTATATTCCTCTGATTTTTTGCTTAATTCATTGCTTAGTTTTATTTTATTTATTGGAATTTCGCTTTTGAAAATATTATCTTTGCTTGTTACCTTATAATTTAAACAAATACTTGCATCTATTACATCCTTATCATTAGGAAAACGCTTATTTACGTTTTCAAAATATGATTTAGCCTTTTGATAATCGCCCTTGCTTATGCACTTAATTATCGCTGAGCAATTGTTTTGCTTTATTGATATAAGCGCTTTTTCTAAATTTTCTTTTAATTCATCATTGCACAGGTTATTAATATCGTCATATTCTTTATATCTTCTGAAATCATCTGTGCCATTTTCAAGCTCCTCCAATGAGGAAAGACCCATTGCGCACAAGAGTGTGCCAATTAGGGCATCTTGATTATTTGGAGCGAAGTCAAGTACCTTTTGATAGGTTTTTCTTGCCTCTTCGAATTGTCTGTTTTCAAGCTGATATTGAGCCTTCTTTAGAATAGGTACAAAGAAGCCTTCACTTACGCCTGCTTGCTGATTTACTATTATTGTTTCTTTTTCTTGCTTAACGGAAAGAATTTTATCAATACCACGTAGTAGGTCTTGAATTGCACCCACCTTGCCCATATCTTGGGATTGTAGCTTTAAAAATTCCTTTGGCATATCGTAAGCATCAAGACCCTTATAGCACGGAATTAAAACCTTTTCCTTATCGTTTTCAATTAGCTTTAAAAATCTTGACCATTCGTTTTTCACCCATACTGAATTATAATACTCATAGTCTGTGCCGAATGCAAGCATTATCTTTGCTGAATGTAGGGCGGAAAATATGTATGGCTCGTACTCCTTGCCGAGCTTATCTTCAAGGGTTATTCTTGAGAAGAAAACACGATAGCCCTTTTTAGTTAGTGCATCATATACATCCTGTGCAATTAGACTATCTAAGGTTCTATCACCATTTTCGTCTGTTTCCTTGTAGCAGATAAAAATGTCATATGGCTCTTCCTTTGAGGAAATTTCAACAATGCCCTTTCTTATCTCTTCAATAGCTTTTGCCTCCTCGCGATATACAACTCTTGAAAAGATATCTGAGTTTTCAATTACCTGCTCATAGTTAGGGTCGTCAAAAATACTGTCAAAGGACGAACGATGACAGGTGGGTATTTTCTTTGCGCTATTTGGATCATCAACATACTCTATACCATATTTACATAGCACAAGACCCCAATATGCCTCAGCCTCCTCGGGGTAGTCTATTAATATTGTTTCATATATTGAATATGCCTTATCAAACTCACTTGCAAAGCGAAGTCTGTTTGCCCTTGCAAAAAGCGTTATCTTCTTTTCGCTATCAAAGGAAGGCACGGTCTGCTTTGTGCCACAATATTCACATACACAGACGGTTGACCCCTCAACTATATCAAGGTCACCACCGCACATTTTACATTTTAACAGTGCCATTTTCTTCTCCTTGTGTTTAATTAGAATGTCAAAAGCCACACACGTGTGTGGCTATTTTGGTTATTTTTCTTTTTTCAAGGTTTTTATACCATTTTCGGTAATTAAGATATCACAGTGCTTATCAAACTTGCCCTTTGGTAGGCTTGGTAAAATTTGATGTGTATATGCAAGTCCTATTGTTGAGCCTGTGAATTTATTCATAAACTTATCGTAATAGCCCTTGCCATAGCCTAAGCGATATCCATAAACGTCAAATGCAAGTCCTGGGACAATGCATAATGCACTTCCCTTTGTTGTCTCTGGGTCATAGGCCTCTGCTTCCTCTTTTGGCTCTCTTATTCCATATGCACAAGGCTCAAGCTCGTCAAGAGAATTAACAAAGTGAAAGCACATTGTCCTTTCCTCTACGTTGCATTTTGGAAATGCAATTCTTTTGCATTTTTCCCTTGCAATATCGAATATAGGCATTACATCTATTTCTGATTTAATTGGTGCGTAAAGCAAGATTATATCTGCATGACGGAAGCTAACAAGATTAGATATTGTATTTATAATTTTTGCATCAAGCTCCCTATGCTCCTCGGGGGTCATGGCATTGCGCCTTTCTTGACAGGTCTTTCTTATAGCATCCTTTTCCTTTTTAATCGGTGTCATTTTACTTTCCTCTCAATACAAGATGGAGCTTGATAGCTTATCTGCTTGCTCCTTACCAGATAGGCATTTGATAATTTCTAATGCAAACTCATGTGATTTTCCCATTGCACGGGCAGTTATAATTTTTCCGTCACACACGCATCCATCATTTGAGACAATTGCACCCAAAAGCTCATTTTCAAAGCCTGGGTAACAGCATGCATGCTTATTCTTTAAAAGTCCTCTTTTGCCAAGAATAAAGGGGGCTGCACAAATAGCGCCTATATACTTATCTTCCTTTATTGCGCGTGAGATAAAGTTGTCAACCACAGGGCTTTTATCAAGATTGGTTGCACCTGGAAGTCCGCCTGGTAAAATAATCATATCAAATTGCTCGTTCCCGTCAAGCTCGGTATCTGTTATGTCACATAAAACTGGAATTTTGTGCGACCCTGTGATTGTTTTTGAGCCTATACCAACGGTTTTTGTTTCTATTCCTGCACGTCTTAGCAGGTCAAGCGGGCAAAGTGCCTCTATTTCCTCAAAGCCGTCTGCTAAAAATATGTAAACCATAAAGCCTCCTTTGATTATTCTATATCAAGTCTTTTTAAAATCTCGTTAAATATATCCTCGCGAGAGCGAATTGTATCGCCTTCATAGCATTTAATTTGCTCCCAACCGAGCCTTTGACAGGAATAAAGTGCGGCATCATAGCAATGTGCCATATATTCCTTGTCCTTTTCGTGAATGTCCATTTTTTGACCCGTTGTATCACTTCTCTTTTGAACGAGTGAGAGTGATAGACGAGGTGGTAATTCAAGATAAACTACTGTTTCGGGTGCTGGTAATCCAAGCTTTTTAAATTCAAAGTCCCAAAGCCATGAAAGAAACTCCTCCCATTCCTCCTTTGGTAGCTTTGATAGCTGATGCACCGCGTTTGCGCTTGTATATCTGTTGGCAATTACAATTGTATCGGGGTCCTCTATGTCCTTTTTCCAGTCAGTAACATAGCTTATATATCTATCAGACGCAAAAAACATTGATGCGGTATAGGCATTTGTGTCACTTGGCTTTTCTCCAAGCTTGCCATCAAGATACATTTTAACAAAGGTACAGCTTTCATTTTCGTACATTGGGAAGGAAAGGACACGTACCTTTTTACCCTTGCCCCTTAGGTAGTCAACAAGCTTTTCACTTTGTGTGCCCTTGCCTGAGCCATCAAGACCATCTATTGCAATAAATTTTCCCATAATTTCTCCATGCCACATTGGCTTTTATGTTTTTGAACATTTTTGTTACCACTATGTGCCTAAAACGGACACATAGTGGCACTTTTTACTTAGTCATCACTTCTACGCATCATAATTTGTTGAAAGTCTTCCTTTGTGATTAAAACATCACGAGGCTTTGAGCCAGATGCCTCTCCAATATAACCGCACTCTTCCATCTGGTCGATTATACGGGCAGCTCTTTGGAAGCCTAAGCGTAGCTTTCTTTGTAATAACGATGATGAAATTTTACCAATATCGGTAGCGATTTCAAGTGCATCATAAAATGCAGAGTCAAGATCATCACCATCTGAGCCAGAGCCATCATCAAAGTCCTTATCGTTCTTTGCAAGCTTAGCTGCGTTTGATTCAATTTGGTTCATTACATCCTCATCATAAATTGCAGGGGTGTTTTCCTTCCAGAAATTAATAACCTGTTCAATTTCATCAGCGGAAACATATGAGCCTTGAACACGTACAGGGCTTAGTGAACCAACTAATTTAACAAGCATATCACCACGGCTAACAAGCTTCTCAGCACCAACCTCGTCAAGGACGGTACGTGAGTCAACCTGTGATGGAACTCTAAATGAAATACGTGATGGAATATTACTCTTAATAAGACCTGTAATAACGTCAACTGATGGACGCTGTGTACCGATAATAACGTGGATACCAGCAGCACGTGCCTTCTGTGTAAGACGTGTAATGTGTCCTTCAATATCAGGAACTGTCATTTTAAGGTCAGCAAGCTCGTCAATTACGATAACGATACGTGACATTTTTTCAGCATCATAGCCCTTATCAATTTTTTCGTTATATTCAATAAGGTTACGTACGCCAGCTGCCTCAATTGTTTCAAAACGGTTGTCCATTTCAGTTACTGCCCATTGGAGCGCACCTAAGGACTTCTTAGGCTCACAAACAACAGGAACTAAAAGGTGTGGCACACCATTGTAGTTTGAAAGCTCAACCTTTTTAGGGTCAATAAGAATAAGTCTTACATCGTCTGGGGTTGTCCTATAAAGCAAGCTTACAAGAAGTGAGTTTATACAAACTGACTTACCCATACCCGTTGCACCAGCAACCAAAAGGTGAGGTGTTTTTTCAATATCTACATATTGGTTTTCGCCAGAAATGCTCTTACCGAGTGCACAGGTTAGCTTGCCCTTTGCTTTTTTGAATTGTGGGCAGTCAATCATCTCGCGGAGATAAACTGTGCTAACTACTCTGTTTGGAACCTCAATACCGATAG
>JAZOCP010000223.1:0-2089 GCA_045596585.1 Eubacteriales bacterium | reverse complement strand
CTATCAGGACTATTAAAATTTTCAAGATGGATTTCATTCTTTAGATTTTTCTCTTCTAACTTCTCTTCTTTTTCAACAGGGTTATTTATTTTTTCTTCCATAATATTACCTCCTTTTAAAGATTAAGCCAAAATACCTTGACTCTTTTTTTCATTATACCATATTCATACGCATTTGTAAATAAAAACTTTTAGCGCGCTAAAGTGGCTAAACTATCAAAAACAAAGAGGGCGAAATAATCGCCCTTTTATTTTATCTACCTACTTGAATTTTAAGAGTAAATTCTCTTTCTCCCTCTTTTAGCTGGAAGTCAAAGCAGTAGCAAATTTGGTCATGGTTACCTTTTTCATCTGGGAATTGTGCTGAGTATGGGACCTCGGCAATTCTTAAAACCGCATTATCACTACCAATCAAGTAAACATCATCAATGTGAATGGTGTTTCCCTTTACTCTTGGCTTGGTTGTTGAAACAAAGCGCTCAGTAATTTTTAATTCCTTGGTAGTTGTAAAGTTGTCCTTTAAAATAATTTCATTTTCGCCAAAATAGAATGTTCTTTCAACCTTTGAAAGTCCCTCAATGCCATAGCCACCTGTAATGTCCATATATGCTACATCATTTTTCTTGTTATACTTAACAAATACAGGAGCACGGCGATAGCCATCTTGTCCCTTACCATCAAAGTATGGCACGCTATGTGAAAATGATGATGGGTTAAAGTAATCGTATCTATTATGACCGTGATAGCCAGGTGTTTTTGCTGTTGGTCCTGGGTAGCCAAGGTCACAAATAAGCTGCTTATTGTTTCTTGCAAAGATAAATGAGCCTACGTCATTATGGTTATGGCTTTCACCATTATCGCCACCCTTACAAGTAAATCCATAGCTGTCTGTTCTCTTTGTAAAATATGAGCTATCCTTTGCACAGTATGTGCCATTTTCAAGCTTATCTGTAACATTTTTAGCGTCAAAATATACAAATGCACGAAGTCCAAAGGTAAAGTGAACGTAGCTAAGAAGGTTTACATTTAACATAGGAAGCTTTTCAACCGATTTTGGGTAAACCTTGCGTAAAAGGTGCGCAAGTCCATACCAATATACCTCCTTAAAGTTGCAGTCACCATATGTGGCAACAACGTTTGGTTGGAGATACATTCTTTGAATATATGTAGCAATTGCCTTTACCTTGTCGCGCTTAAACCAGTCAACCTCGCCGTTTGTAAACTCGCGCTCAAGCATTGCGTAGTTACAGAAAAATCCAAAGCCAAAGCCCCAATAAGCGCTTCCCTCAACGCACATACCATCATCGCGATAAGGCGCTAAGTAGCATTCCATTGAGTCGTGTAATCTTTTTTGATACTTATAGTAAAGCTCTGGGTCCTCATACATAAGCACTGCACCAACGGAGCCTGTGCAAACAGCTGTCCAGTTATTATCGTGCTTTTCCCAGAAAAATTTACGATTAATATATGGCTCAATAGTTCTACGTCTGATTTCCGCAGTCATACGGTCAACAAGCAATTTTGGAAATCTGTCCTTAAAAAGGCTCTTAATTTCTGCCATTGAAAAACCAATGGAGCATGCAAAAATATCAAGTAGCCCTGGGTCATAGTCAGCAGGGGTCCTATTATAATAGTCATTATAGTGACCAAGTGGCGCCCATGTATATTCATTACAGTATGCCCAAACAACGTCAACTAAGTTGTTGTAATATTCCATATTATCTGGATAAATAAGCGCCATAAGTGCTGAATATTGAAGCTGATTTATATTTCTAAAATATGTACCGTGGTCATTGTTTTCAAATATTTCTCTTGCACTTCTTGGACGAGGTGGCTCGGTAAAGTGCTTATCGTACTCTTCCTTTAAGTCATCTCTTAAGCGCTTATAGTCATCACTTGTTCTTACCTTTTCCCAAAATTTTTTGTCCTTGGCAATATCTAACATATTCTCTCTCCTATGTCCATTTGTTTTTGTCCTTGGCAAAAGCCTTAACATATTTAGTATATCATTATATGATATAAAAATCAATGAGATAAAAAAATTTAAGCTCTTTTATTTTTATACTCGACATTTTTTTACAAAAATATTT
>JAZOCP010000222.1:0-4118 GCA_045596585.1 Eubacteriales bacterium | reverse complement strand
GCTGCAGCTTCAGCAGCCATTTGTGCAGCAAATGGTGTAGATTTTCTGGAACCCTTGTAACCAAGCTCACCAGCAGAAGCCCAAGAACCTGCGTTTCCTGCAACGTCTGTAATGGTAACTATTGTGTTATTGAAGGTTGAGCAGATATGTGCAGCGCCTTTTTCAATATTTTTGCGCTCACGGCGTTTTTTAGTTACTCTCTTTTCTGCCATTTAGCTACACTCCTTATTTCTTCTTGTTAGCTATTGTCTTTGCAGGTCCCTTACGTGTTCTTGCGTTTGTCTTTGTTCTTTGTCCTCTTACAGGAAGACCTTTTCTGTGTCTGGTACCGCGGTAGCAGTTGATTTCAACCAGACGCTTAATGTTGAGGGCAACCTCACGGCGGAGTTCACCTTCTACCTTGTAATTTGTTTCGATTTCCTCACGAAGCTTCGCGATTTCATCTTCAGTCAAATCTTTAGCGCGTGTGTCAGGATTGATACCTGTCTTAGCAAGAATGTCCTGTGCGCTCTTTAATCCGATACCGTAAATGTATGTTAAAGCAACTTCAACACGTTTTGCGTTCGGAATGTCAACACCAGCTATACGAGCCATTTGTTTTCTCCTTTTCGGTTTGGTTAGAATTAGCCCTGTCTCTGTTTGTGCTTAGGATTTTCGCAGATAACCATAACGGTACCTTTTCTCTTAATAATCTTGCACTTATCACAGATTTTCTTTACGGAAGGCTTTACTTTCATTATAAAACCACCTTTCTTATTTCGCACGCCAAGTGATACGGCCCTTTGTGAGGTCATATACTGATACCTCTACGGTCACCTTGTCACCTGGGAGTATTCTTATATAATTTAATCTTAATTTGCCTGAAATATGGGCAGTAATTATGTGTCCATTAGGCAGTTTAACCTTGAAGGTCGCGTTAGGAAGTGCTTCTGTAACTACGCCTTCAAATTCCATTACGTTTTCTTTTCCCATATAATCCTCTCATAATTTCTCGGGTATTTTGGTTCAGTCCGATGCTCGAAGTAACGCACGAGCGCTCGGGTAAATATCATCCTTCAAAATTCAGCCGCGTTGAAGGACTTTTATTTGAAGTTAATCAACCTTTGTTAAAAGAATGACACCATTATTTGTAATGGCAATGCTATGCTCATAATGAGCAGATAGCTTTCCGTCAAGTGTTACAACTGTCCAGTTATCATTAAGTACTCTAACTCTTTGAGTGCCTTCATTTATCATAGGCTCAACAGCAAGTGTCATGCCTGGATAAATTCTTATGCCTCTACCCTTTGTTCCATAGTTTGGAACGCTTGGATCCTCGTGGAGCTCAGCACCTACACCGTGTCCAGTATATTGCTCAACGACTGAAAAGCCATTGCTTCTTGCATGCTCAGCAATTGCATAGCCTAAATCACCTAAGCGGGGATTTGGGGTGTTTTCAATTGCCTCAATGCCTTTGTAAAAGCTTTCTCTTGTAACATCGATAAGCTTTTGAGCATTTTCGGAAATTTCACCCACTGCAAATGTTGCAGCACTATCTCCTGTGAAGCCCTTCCATTCAGCACCTACGTCAATTTTGACGATGTCGCCATTTTTAAGCACCTTATCATTTGAAGGGATACCATGTATTACTTCATCATTGATGCTTATACAAGCGCTACCAGGAAAGCCGCCGTAACCAAGAAATGTTGGTTTTGCACCACATTTCTTGATATACATGCGAATTTTGTCATCGATTTGTTTGGTTGTTACACCTTCCCTAATCATTTCCTTTGCAACGAGTAACGCCTCACCAGTAATTCTACCAGCTATTTTCATTATTTCGATTTGCTCAGGAGTCTTCAACTGAATCATAATTACTTAATTGCGTTCTCAATAGCGCTAAGTGTAAGAGCAGTTGTATCTTTAACTTCCTCTTGACCCTCAACGAGCACGAGTACGCCCTTTTTTCCGTAGAAATCTTTTAGGGGCTCTGTTTGATTGTGATAAACGTTAAGTCTATCAAGAACAACCTCTGGAGCATCATCCTTACGAATTGAGAGTGTTTCGCCACATTTGTCGCAGCTTGTACCATCATTTGAAGGATTATATAAGATGTGGTATGAAGCACCGCACTTTGCGCAGACACGTCTGCCACTCATACGTTCAACGATCTTTTCGTCCGCAACCTCAAGGCTGACAACGCAGTTGATATCAACGCCCATTTTGTCAAGAGCCTCAGCTTGTGGAACAGTTCTTGGGAAGCCATCAAGGATGAAGCCATTTTGGCAGTCCTCCTTGTTAAGTCTTTCACCGATGATTCCGATAACAACCTCGTCAGGAACGAGTGCACCCTTTTCGGTATAAGCCTTAGCAGCTAAGCCCATTTCTGTATTGTTTTTAATTGCTTCTCTTATCATAACGCCGGTAGATATGGTAGGAATACCATACTTTTCAGCGACTATGTCTGATTGTGTTCCCTTGCCAGCACCAGGTGCGCCAAGGAAAATCATTTTAAGATTCTTTGTCATATAATCTCCTTATTAATCAAGGAATCCCTTGTAGTGACGCATTGTCATTTGTGCTTCGATTTCTCTTACGATTTCGAGTACAACGCCAACAACGATTATAACTGATGTACCGATTGTAGCAAGCTCACCTAAGTAACTGAATGCCCAGAAGGCAATATCTACATTACCAATAACACCGTCAATCTTCATGTACTTAATCCACTCAAGAACAACATTGATCATAAGTGGAATTACAGCGATTACGGAAAGTGCGAGCGCGCCTATAAAGGTAACCTTTGAAAGAACCTTTTGAATGAATGTTGATGTTGCCTTACCAGGACGAATACCTGGGATTGCGCCACCATTCTTTTGAATATTACCAGCAACCTCTGTTGGGTTGAAGGAAATAGCAACATAGAAGTATGCAAATGCAAGAATTAATGCAAATGTAAGTATGCAGTAAACCCAGTGAGTGCTGCTGAACATTCTTACAAAGTGATACCATGCAACTCTTACTGTTCCATCTTCCTTTACAACTGGAAGGAATTGAGAAATCATTGCAGGAATTGTAATGATTGCATTTGCGAAGATAACAGGCATAACACCTGCCATGTTTAGCTTAAGTGGAATGTTGGAGTTTTGACCACCATACATCTTTCTACCAACCACTCTTTTTGCATATTGTACTGGAATCTTACGTTCACTATCTGAGATGAAGATAATAAACCACATCATAGCGAGTAATCCTACAAGCACGAATACTGTAAAGAGGATTGAACCAAATGGAAATACATTCTTTGGTAAGTTTGTTTGTGGAACTGGGATAAGCTGTCCGTTTACAAGCTTATTTCCAAGACCATTTGTGCCATCAAACTCAAATCCAGCAAGCTCAAGCTTAAACATTCTTATAAAGTTTGTAACTAGTGGAAGTGCACGAGATACAATGTTTGCAAACAAGATAACAGAAATACCGTTACCAATGCCCTTTTCGTTAATCTTCTCTGCAAGCCACATAACGATTGATGAGCCTGCACAGTAGCATGCAATAATTACAATAGCAAGCAAGATATCAAGCGCTTTTTGACCACCTGGGCTTGAAACAGTGATGAATGATGAACCCTCAAGTGTTTGGAATGCATCATTATACTTAAGCAAGAAGTAGTAACCAAGAGCTGTAATTAATGAAATAGCAATTGTTGTATATCTTGTGATTTCTGTAATTTTCTTCTTACCCTCTTCGCCTTGCTTTGCAAGTCTTTCAAGAGCAGGAATAGCTACTGATAAAAGTTGAATAACGATTGATGCTGTGATGTATGGAGATACACCAAGCGCGAATAGTGAAGCTTGTTCAAATGCACCACCTGATAGGTTGTTGAGCAATTGGAATGTTGTTCCTTGCATATCCATTGAAAGTGGGCTTACAAATGGAACAGGAATAGCTGCACCTATTCTATATAATAAAATTATCATAATTGTAAATAAGAGTTTTTGTCTCAAATCTGCAATTTTCCAAGCGTTAACTAAGGTCTTAAACATATTACTTCACCTCAGCTTTTCCGCCTGCTGCTTCGATTTTCTCTTTAGCTGTCGCTGTGAAAACCTTAGCCTCAACGTTGAGCTTCTTTGTGAGCT